>NZ_JAYKSL010000008.1:0-150002 GCF_035481585.1 Salipiger marinus
ACAGCGACCGCGCATACATCGCCTCATACCCGGACGCATCCACATGCGCCCGCGACACAAATTCCGCCGAGGGGGCAAACGCACCCGTGGTGGATTGAACCTCGTCCTTCATGGACACCTCCCAGTTTTAAATCTCGCGATGCGCGCCGCAGGCTGCACATCTCCATCCCTGCAAGGATCATACCGGGAAGCGAAAATAATGAAATAACCCTCGGGAATATAAGGGTTTATTTGTAAAGTATTTTCCGGATCAACGCGTATGGTGCAAATTTATTTGCATCACCCCGGAATATCGCATGGATTCAATAGCCTGCGGACAGGGGGGATTTTCCGCGATGACGGGAATGGCGGCACGGGCCGCCGCGCGGCGGGTGTGACAAAATGATGCGGGATACAATGGTATACCAGATTGCGGCTGCCAGCCGCGCCAAACGACTCACGCGGCGGCAGCGGTTCCGCGAAACGATCCGCGCATGGGCCCGGCGACCGGGGCAGGGCACCGGCCCCGAAGGGCCGGATGCCGACAGGTCAGACGAAGCGGATCTCGAGCCCGGGCAGCGAGATCCCCTGAAATTCGGTGCTCCAGACCGTGCCGGGCTGGACCGGATGGGCGTCGGTCAGCGTGCCGGTGCTGATGATTTCGCCCGCCTGCAGCGGGGCGGGATCGGGCTCCTGTGCCAGCGCCTCGACCAGATGGCGGAGCGCGCTCAGCGGGCCGCCCAGCACGTTGCGCGCATGGCCGCTGTCCAGCAGCGCACCGTCGCGGCGCAGCGCCACGCCAAAATCCGAAAGCTGCGCCGCCAGCGCCTGCGGGTTGCGGTGGGTTTCGAACCACGGCCCCACCACCAGCCGCCCGTGCAGCCCATAGGCGGCGGTCGCCCCCGCCGCGCTGAACCGCCACTCCGGAAAGACCGAGACCACGATTTCGCAGCCATGGGCGATGCGGTCGATGCAGCCCATCAGATCGGCCTCGTTCATGCCGGGTTCGGGGGCGCGGGCCAGATGCAGCACAATCTCGGGCTCGATCCGGGGCTCGGGCAGGGCATGAAGCGGAATCTCCGCCACGCCCGCCTCGGCCTCGATCACGGTGCTGTCCCAGACGTAATTCCAGATCGGCCCGTCGACACCGTAAAGCGGCCAGAGCGTGCGGTTGGAAAAGCCGATCTTGCGCCCGGCGACGCGGTCGCCCGCCCCGGCGCGCAGCTGGTGCATCCGGCTGCGGATGCGCCCTGCGGCCTCCATGTCGGCCACCTCCAGCGTCGCGTCCTGCCCGGTGCCACCCCAGAGCGTCATCAGCCGGTTGGTGATCTGTGCCTCGTCCATGCCAAAACTCCCCCTGTCCTGCGCGCGCCACTCTGCGGCGGCAGCCCGCTGCCGGCAAGGGCCAAGGCGGCAGAAATGGAAACGCCGCCTGCGGAGAACAGGCGGCGTCCCGGCAACGGAAACGGCGGGAGAAACGGACTGCCGTTCCGAATCTGCGGTTATTCCTTGCGCTTGTTGGTGACGGTCATCGCGGCGTCCAGATCCATGTCATACTGGCCATCGGCGCAGTAGACATCGTCAAGCTCGAAGCCGCCGCCCTCCTCCATCTCGATGTCATCGACATCCATCTCGCAGTCCATGCCCTCCAGCAGGGTCATGATCTGGGTGACCTGCGCCTCGGTCGGGCCGTGGTCATCGGCCAGACCGGCGGCGGGCAGGGTGGTGGTCAAGGCAAGGGTCGCGGCGATCAGCAGGCGCATGGGGGTCTCCTTCCTCCGTGTTGGGTCCAGACTGCGTCGCCCCTGCCGGACACGCAATTCTTAATTGTTAAGAAACTCCGCCGCCGCAACGGCTTGCGCGGCCCGGGCAGGGGACGGAACCTTTTTTCTGCTCGGGGGTTCTTGACACAGGAACGCCGGTGCCATGGGTGCCGGGGCCCACATCACAGGAAGACGGATCGCGCGGGGCTCTGGCCCGGCGGGGCTGGCGGGTTGTCCCGCCGGGCCGGAGCGGCACGGCTTCCCGCCATATGAAACGAAGGAGAACCTGCCATGGAATATGCAGGCATCGGGGGCCTCATTGTCCTCGCGCTCGACATCTGGGCGATTGTCTCGGTCATCGGGTCGCGCGCCAGCACGGGAGCAAAGGTGCTTTGGGTGCTGCTCATCCTCGTGCTGCCGATCCTCGGCTTCATCATCTGGCTCATCGCGGGGCCGCGGTCGTCGCGCTCGGTGGTCTGACCCTACATTCTCTGACAAAAGGACCTTATCATGCTGTACTGGGCACTTCTTTTCTTCATCGTTGCCATCGTCGCCGCCGTGTTCGGATTTGGTGGCATCGCGTCCGCCTCCGCAGGCATCGCACAGGTGCTGTTCTTCATCTTCCTCGTGCTGTTCGTGGTGACGCTGATCATGCGTCTGGTGCGCCGGGCGTGACCCGTCCAGCCGGGCCGGTGAGCGCGCCATGCGCCCCGGCCCTCACCACCTTCCCCGCAGGATGGGGCATAAAAAACGCCCCTCTCCATCCGGAAAGGGGCGTTGATCCATCGCAGAGCGGCCTGTCAGGCCTTCAGCGTCTCGGTGGAGGAGAAGAACATCGCCTGACTGACCGCAGAGCGCACCTGATCCTCGGAATAGGGTTTGGAGATCAGGAAGGCCGGTTCGGGCCGTTCGCCGGTCAGCAGACGTTCGGGGAAAGCGGTGATGAAGATCACCGGACGGTGGCCGATGCTGGCCAGAATGTCGTTCACCGCGTCGATGCCCGAGGAATTGTCGGCAAGCTGGATGTCGGCCAGCACCAGATCGGGAATGTCGCGCTGCGCCAGATCCACCGCCTTGTCCCGGGTGCGCGCCACGCCGGTGACCCGGTGGCCCAGATCGGCGACGATGCTTTCCAGATCCATGGCGATGATCGCCTCATCCTCGATGATGAGCACGCGGCCAGACACCGCATCCGCCATTTCCTGCCGCGCCAGCGACACCAGCTGCCCGGCCTCGTCGCTGCCGATCTGCATGATCTCTCCGACTTCGGGCAGGGTGAACTCTTCGATCGTGTGCAGCAGCAGGGCTTCGCGGCTGTTGGCGGTCAGCTTGCCCAGCCGGGCCTGCGCTGCGGCGCGCGGCCCCGAATCCTCGTCGACGACGGGGGCGCCGGTGCTGGCCCAGATGCCGTGAAAGACGCGAAAGAGACCGACCTTCGGCCCGGACGCTTCCGACATCGCCCCGCGATCGGCAAGAATCGCCTCAAGCGTGGCGGCGGCGTAATTGTCGCCGGTGGTCTGGCTCCCGGTCAGCGCCCGAGCGTAGCGCCGCAGATAGGGAAGGGCGGCGCCGATGGTCTGGCCCAAATCACCCTGTGTCATGAATTCATCCTTTTTCGCTTTTTTCGGGAACCCAACGCCAGATCTGCGCATTGGTTCCGCGACAACAAGAGATATACAAAGAAAAGTGCGCGGACGCGCACCCCAGAGCCAAGGATCGACCAGAATAAAATGCCCCATTCACGGAGAAATCCCAAGGAAGCGGAAGTCATAGATGAAAACCTTCGGCGCGTGTACCAGGACATGCTCGACGAGAAGGTGCCAGACCGCTTTCTTGACCTCATCTCGCAACTGAAGTCTCAGGACGAGGCCCCCGCGCCCGACGCGGCCGGCAAGGGCGAGGATGTGGCATGAGCGCCGATCCCCGCGATGAAATCGTGGAACACCTGCCGGCCCTGCGCGCATTTTCCTTTTCGCTGACCCGTAACGGCGCCTTGGCCGATGACATGGTCCAGGACACGCTGGTCAAGGCATGGACCAAGATCGGCACATTCGAGCAGGGCACGAACATGCGGGCATGGCTGTTCACCATCCTGCGAAACACCTACTATTCGAACCGGCGCAAGGCGGGGCGCGAGGTGTCTGATTCCGAGGGCGTGTTCACCGAAAGCCTGTCGGAGAAACCTGCCCATGACGGGCGGCTGCAGATGGCCGATTTCCGCCGCGCGTTCATCCTGCTGTCGGATGAACAGCGCGAGGCGCTAATTCTTGTGGGAGCGCAGGGTTTCTCTTACGAAGAAGCTGCGGAAACCTGCGGAGTCGCGGTCGGCACCATCAAAAGCCGCGTCAACCGGGCGCGGGCCAGACTGAGCGAGCTATTGCAGCTTGACGAAAACGACGAGCTTGAGATGACGGATCAGGCGACCATGGCGGTTGTGTCCGGGTCGAGGGCCGGCGCCTTGGGTTGAGACAGCACTGCCCGGCGTAAGACAGGGAACGCCGGAAGGGGTGCCGCGATGCGCGGAACAGAACGACGGGCCGGACGCCGCGATGCGGCGACCGACCATCAGAGCCGGAGAACAAGAAAGGGTGTCATGACCGGGACCGCTGGGGTGTGGCGGCTAAGGCCTACCGGGCTGGCCGCGCGGATCATCCTGTTTCTTTCTCTGGCGCTGGTGCCGATTGGGGTCGTTGCCTATTTCCAGACAACCAAACTTGCAGAGGAAACCCGTCTGCGGTCGCAGCTGAGCCTTGTGGCGCTGACCGAGACGGCGGCCCTTGGCGAGCGCGAGACGATTCTGCGCGCGCAGGGCGGCGCGCAGGCCATTGGCGCGACCCTTGGCCAGTCGCTGGGCGACCGGGCCGACTGTTCGCGCCGTCTGGCCAGCTATCTGACCGCCTCTCCGGGTTACAGCTTTGCCGCGATCATGACGCGGGACGGCACCATCGTGTGCAATTCCATGGCCATCGAGATGCGGATCGAGGATTATCCCCGCCTCGCGCAGCTGGTGGACACGCCGGGCGCCACGGCATGGCTCAACCCGCAGGGCCCGATGAGCGGGCGGTCGGTCATCGTGGTGGCGCAGCCGTTTTTCCTGTCCGGCGCGCTGGCGGGGCATGTGCTGCTGTCGGTGCCCTCGACGCTGCTGCCGCGCGGGCAGAACACCGAAGTCCCCGCCGATTTCGAAGAGCTTATCACCATCAATGAAAACGGCGAGATCCTGTCGGCGCGCGACGAGTTCGCGCAGGTGGAGGATCTGCTGCCCGCCGATCTGGATCTGCAAAGCCTGATCGGCGCCAAGCCGCAGAGCTTTGCCGCACGCAGCGCCGATGGCGAGACCCGCGTCTATGCCTCCGCGCCGCTGGTGCCGGGGATGATCCACGCGCTGGGGATCTGGAGCCCGCAGAACGCCGAGGCGCAGGCGATCAGCGTCGGCGGGCTGGCGATGGTGGCGGTGGCGCTGCCGCTGCTGATGTGGGCGGCCTCGGTCGTGGTGGCGTTTCTGGCGGTCAACCGGCTGGTGATCCGCCACATTCACCGGCTGTCGCGGCGGATGCGCGCCTTTGCCCTGTCGCGCCGCGTGCCCGACGCGCGGGATGGCGCCATGCCTGCCGAACTGGCGGACATGGAGGATGACTTCCTCGACATGGCCGATGCGATCCTGCGCGACGAGGCGCTGCAGGAAAATGCCCTGCGTGAAAAGACCATCCTGCTGAAGGAGGTGCACCACCGGGTGAAGAACAACCTCCAGCTGATCTCCTCGATCATGAACATGCAGATCCGCCAGTCCCGCAACGACGAGACCCGCGCCATCCTGCACCGGCTGCAGGACCGCGTGCGCAGTCTGGCCACCATCCACCGCAACCTCTACCAGACCGAGGATCTGGGCCATGTGAATGCGGGCGTGCTGCTCAAGGACATGGTGGCGCAGATGAGTCAGGTGGCCAATTCCGACACCGATGTCAGCGTCGAGGCGGAGGATATCGAGGCCGTGCCCGATCAGGCGGTGCCGCTGTCGCTGCTGACCGCCGAGGCGCTGACCAATGCCACCAAATATGCCGGACCCGGCGCCGATGGCCGCATCGCCGTGCGTGTGGTGCTGCGCCGCGAACCGGGGCGGCGCGCGCTGCTGGAGGTGGTCAATACCGGCGATTCCGAAGCCGTGGCGCAGGAGCGGCGGTTTGACGGCGAACCGGCGGGGCTCGGCTCCAAGCTGATGCAGGCCTTTGCGATGCAGCTGGGCGGCCAGCTGGAGCAGGGGCCGGTGGCCGACGGCTACCGCGTGGCGATCCGCTTCGCGCTGGAAGAATTCATCCCCGACCCAAGCGTTCCCGACAAGGTGCCCAATGTCCCCAATTTCTGACCTTGCGCCCGACACAAGGCCGCTGCCCCTGCCGCGCCCGATGACCGCTGCGGGCAAGCCCCGCCGCGTCGGGGTGGAGGTGGAGTTTTCCGGCCTGACCGAAGAGCAGGTGGCGGGCGTCCTGACCGAGGTGCTGGGCGGGCGCGCCCATGAACAGCGTCCCGGTCGCTGGCTGGTCGAGGACAGCCGCCTGGGCAGGTTCGAGGTCTATCTGGACAGCCGCCCGCTGGAGGCGCTGCATCATGACGGGCTGGGCAACCATATCCGCGATCTGGCCCGCGCCGTGGTGCCGGTGGAGATCGTCAGCGATCCGCTGCAGGTCGATGATCTGGCACCGCTGGACGAGGCGATGGCGGCGCTGCGCGAGGCCGGGGCCGAGGGCACCGGGGCGGGGATGCTGTCGGGCTTCGGCCTGCATTTCAATCCCGAGGTGGTGTCGCTGGACTTTGCCGATGTGGCGCCGGTGCTCACCGCCCATGCGCTGATCGAGGATCACCTGCGCCGCCGCACCGGCACCGATCTGGCGCGGCGGCTGATGACATGGGTCGATCCCTATCCGCGCACGCTGGTGGACCGGCTGGCGGCGCGCGATGCCCCCGCCGACATGACGGCGCTGATGGACACCTATCTGCGGCTGGCGCCCACGCGGAATCACGGGCTGGACATGATGTGCATCTTTGCCGAGATTGACCGGCCCCGCGTCGCGCGCAGCATGGACATGGAACTGATCTCGCCCCGGCCCACCTATCACTGGCGCCTGCCCGACTGCCGCATCGACGAGCCGGACTGGTCGCTGGCGCTGGAATGGAACCGCTGGGTTCTGGTGGAACAGGTGGCGGAAAACCCCGACCTGCTGGAACGGCTCAAGGAGGCATGGCGCGATCACCGCGCCTCGCTGACCTCGATCCGGGCGGACTGGGCATGGCGGTCGGGCGGGCTTCTGGAGGGCGCGGGCCTGTGAAGCCAAGGATCGGGGTCACGGTGTCCCGCCGCTCGGGCTGGCGGGTCTTTCCTTTCATGGCGCTGGCGGTCTGGCTGGCGGGGGGCCGGGCGCTGCGCTGGCAGGCGGGACACCGGGCCGTCGATCTGGATGATGTGGATGGCGTCGTGATCGGCGGCGGCGATGACATCACGCCCACGCTTTACGGCGGCGAGCTGTCGGTGGGGGTGCGGCTTGACCCCGCCCGCGACGATCTGGAACAGGAGGTGCTGCGCGGCGCCTTTGACCGGGGCCTGCCGATCCTCGGCATCTGCCGCGGCGCGCAGATGCTGAACGTGGTGCTGGGCGGCACGCTGCATGCCGATGCCTATGCCGTGCACCCCTCTCGCAAGTTCAACACGGTGCTGCCGCGCAAACGGGTGGACGTGACGCGGGGCACGCTGCTGGCGCGCACCACGCGGGCGATCTGCCTGAACGTGAACGCGCTGCATTCGCAGGCGGTGGATGATCTGGGCAAGGGTCTGCGCATCGCCGCGCGCGACGAGGGCGGCATGGTGCAGGCGGTGGAACGGATGAGCGACCCCTTCGCGGTGGGGGTGCAGTGGCATCCGGAATATCTGGTCTACCGCCGCGCCCACCGGCGGCTGTTCCGCGCGCTGGTCGCGGCGGCGCGCGCCCGCCAGAGCCGCGCCAGCCAGATGGACGCGGCAGAGGCGATGGCGGCAGAGCCGCGCGGCTAGCAGGGGCCGCCGCGCGAGACCCCGCTGCGGGGTCATTCGGGGGACAGCATGTCGCTGGCCAGCGGCGCGGTTTCAAGCCCGGCCAGCGTCAGATCCAGCACCACATGGCCGCCCCGCTCCGCCTCGGCGCGGGTCACCAGTTCAAACATCGGCACGGCGCGCTGGCGGTGGCCAAAAAGCTTGCCATTGTCGACGACGATATGGGTCAGCTCCCCCGCCACCGGATCATACAGCAGATCCGACACGGTGCCCGCCTCGCCGTCGCGGGCAAAGACCGGATGGCCCAGCCAGTCGCCCAGCCGGTCATAGCGCGCCAGCGCCGCCTGTGCGCGCGGATCGGGCTCGTCCTCGCCGGGGCGTTCATGCTCGGGCATCAGCAGCGGCGCAGAGGGCGCGCCAAACGGCCCGATCACCATGGGGGGCATCGCGGCCAGCATCGCCACCATCTCGTCATGGCCGCCGCCACAGCGGGGCGCACGGTCCAGCTCGTCCTCGCGCAGGTGCAGCGGCATCTCCTGCGCCTCCGCCTCGGGCACCCCAAGCGCCGAAGCCGCGATCAGCACGCGGTCGCCGGGGGCCAGCCCCGCAGGTTCCACCATGACATAGACCAGCCTGCGCGTTTCGGCCTCGAACAGCAGGTCATGCAGCGCAAGCCGCCGCTCTCCCGCGCGCACGCGCCACGACAGCAGGTCCGTCAGACTGATAAGCATAGGTCCGCCCCTTCCTCGATTTGTCCAATCCAACCGGGCAATGCGGGAAATGGTTCCGGAACTGCCCTTGCCCCGGCGGCGTTCCTGCTGTGACTGCAAAGGGAGACAGCCATGTCCGTCGATATCTTTATCGTGGGGCTGGCCGCTCTCATCGTCATCGCGATCCTTATTCTGGCGCTGACCGACGCCGACCGGGGGGACGAGGATTCGCGCTGATCGCGTGACATGCCCCGGCTGGTGACCGGGGCGCAACTCACCAGCGGCCTGTCCCTGCGCATGCGTGCATCCGGATGGCGGCTCCCAAGCGGGAGCCGCCATCCCGGTCCGGCCCGAGAGAGGCCGAAAACCCCGCTGCGGGCCCATCATGCCTTGACGGCACGGGCTTCGCCTCTGGTATACCATTTTTCGAATCCCCCGGGCTCCGGCCCGGGTCCGCCACAAGCGAAAGGAATACGACCACATGTCCGACCAACCCGTTTTCACCCCTCATGGCAAACATCTGATCGCTGGCGCATGGGTCGCGGGCGACACGACCTTCGCCTCCGAACCGGCCCATGGTCCCGTGCATCAGTTTTCCGTGGGCACCCCGGCGCTGGTCGATGAAGCCTGCCGCGCCGCGGAAGAGGCATTCTGGACCTATGGCTACACCACGCGCGAGGCGCGCGCCAAATTCCTGCACGCCATCGCCGACGAGATCGAAGCCCGCGCCGCCCAGATCACCGAGATCGGCACGCAGGAAACCGGCCTGCCCGAAGGCCGCCTGAACGGCGAACGCGGCCGCACCACCGGCCAGCTGCGGCTTTTTGCTGAACATATCCTGAAGGGCGATCATCTGGACCGCCGTCATGACAGCGCGCTGCCCGACCGTCAGCCGCTGCCGCGCCCGGACATCAAGCTGGTGCAGCGCCCGATCGGCCCGATCGCGGTCTTCGGCGCCTCGAACTTCCCGCTCGCCTTCTCCACCGCAGGCGGTGACACCGCCGCAGCGCTGGCCGCAGGCTGCCCGGTTGTGGTCAAGGGCCATTCCGCCCATCCCGGCACCGGCGAGATCGTCGCCGAAGCCGTGCACGCCGCCATCGAAAGCTGCGGCATGCCCAAGGGCGTGTTCAGCCTGATCCAGGGCGGCAAGCGCGATGTCGGTCAGGCACTGGTCCAGCACCCGCTGATCAAGGCCGTGGGCTTCACCGGCTCGCTCGGCGGTGGCCGCGCGCTGTTCGATCTCTGCGCGCAGCGTCCCGAACCCATCCCCTTCTTCGGCGAACTGGGCTCGGTCAACCCGATGTTCCTGCTGCCCGAAGCGGTCAAGGCCCGCGGGGCCGACATCGGCAAGGGCTGGGCGGGGTCGCTCACCATGGGCGCGGGCCAGTTCTGCACCAATCCCGGCATCGCCGTGGTCCAGACCGGCCCCGAGGGTGACGCCTTTGTCGCCGCCGCCGCCGAGGCTCTGAAAGGCGCCGCACCGCAGGTCATGCTGACCGACGGCATCGCCAAGGCCTACAAGGACGGCAAGGCGCGCTTTGACGGGCGCAATGCCGTGGAGCCGGTGCTGACCACCGACAGCGAAGGCCGCAACGCCGCCCCCAACCTCTACCAGACCGATGCCTCCAACTACCTGCAGGATCACGCGCTGGGCGAAGAGGTGTTCGGCCCGCTGGGTCTGGTGGTGCGCGTCTCCGGCGCGGACGAGATGGAAACGCTGGCCCGCGGCTTCGAAGGCCAGCTGACCGCGACCCTCCACATGGACGAGGGGGACACCGCGCTGGCGCAGCGCCTGATGCCGGTGCTGGAGCGCAAGGCAGGCCGCGTGCTGGTCAACGGCTTCCCGACCGGGGTCGAAGTCAGCGATGCGATGGTCCATGGCGGACCTTACCCCGCCTCGACCAATTTCGGCGCCACCTCCGTGGGCACCATGTCGATCCGCCGCTTCCTGCGCCCGGTCAGCTACCAGAACCTGCCCGACGCGCTGCTGCCGGACGACCTGAAGTAACGCCGCCGCCCGGACCGCTCCGGCGCGTCCATTGGCTGCAAATATCCCGGGGGAGTCCCCGCAAGGGGACGGGGGCAGCGCCCCCGCACTGCCCGCTCCGCCGCCACAGCGGCAGCGGGCGGCCCCCCTCCGGACCCGAAAGGGCCGACCGCTTCGCCGGTCGGCCCTTTCGCCTTGGCGCAAAATGCGCTACTCGACCCGCTTGGAATCATGGAGCGCAGCTGATGTCCTTCTCCCTTGCCATCGTCGGCCGCCCCAATGTGGGCAAGTCCACGCTGTTCAACCGTCTTGTGGGCCGACGGCTGGCGCTGGTCGATGACCAGCCCGGCGTGACCCGCGACCTGCGCGAAGGCGAGGCGCGGCTGGGGGATCTGCGGTTCACCGTGATCGACACGGCGGGTCTGGAAGAGGCCACCGACGAAAGCCTGCAGGGCCGGATGCGCAAGCTGACCGAGCGCGCGGTGGACATGGCCGATATCTGCCTCTTCATGATCGACGCGCGGGTGGGCGTGACCCCCACCGACGAGATTTTTGCGGAAATCCTGCGCAAGCGCGCCGCCCATGTGATCCTTGCCGCCAACAAGGGCGAAGGCTCCGCCGCCGATGCGGGCGTGCTGGAGGCTTACGGGCTGGGCTTGGGCGAACCGGTGCGGATTTCGGCGGAACATGGCGAGGGCATGCCCGAACTTTACGCCATGCTGCAGCCGCTGGCCGATGCCTTTGACGAACGCGCCGAGGCCGAGGCGCCCGAAACCGAGGTGGAACTGGACACCGATGGCGAACTCGCCGAGGGCGAGGAGGCCAAGCTGGTCCTGCCCACCGCCAGCAAGCCGCTGCAGATCGCCGTGGTGGGGCGGCCCAATGCGGGCAAGTCCACGCTGATCAACGCCATTCTGGGCGAGGAACGGCTGCTGACCGGCCCCGAGGCGGGCATCACCCGCGATGCCATCTCGGTCCGGCTGGACTGGGAAGGCGTGCCGATGCGGGTCTTTGACACCGCAGGCATGCGCAAGCGCGCCAAGATTCAGGAAAAGCTGGAAAAACTCTCGGTCTCCGACGGGCTGCGCGCGGTGAAATTCGCCGAGGTCGTGGTGGTGCTGCTCGACGCGGCCATCCCCTTTGAACAGCAGGATCTGCGCATCGCCGATCTGGCGGAACGCGAGGGCCGCGCCGTGGTGGTCGCGGTCAACAAATGGGACGTGGAAGACAACAAGCAGGAAAAGCTGCGCGATCTCAAGGAGGCCTTCGACCGGCTGCTGCCGCAGCTGCGCGGCGCGCCGCTGGTCACGGTTTCGGCCAAGACCGGGCGCGGGCTGGACCGGCTGCAGGCCGCGATCATGAAGGCGTGGGAGGTGTGGAACCGCCGCGTCACCACCGGGCAGCTCAACCGCTGGCTGGAGGCGATGGTGTCCTCGCACCCGCCGCCCGCGCCGCAGGGCCGCCGCATCAAGCTGCGCTACATGACGCAGGCCAAGACCCGACCGCCGCATTTTGTGGTGATGTGCTCGCGCCCCGAGGACATGCCGGACAGCTATTCGCGCTATCTGGTCAACGGGCTGCGCGAGAGCTTCGACATGCCCGGCACGCCGATCCGGCTAGTGCTGCGCGGGCAGGGCGACAAAAACCCCTACAAGGGCCGCCGCGAACGCAATGCCGGCGCGCTGAAGAAGCATCTGGGCAAGAAGGGCTGAGCCCGCTCCCAAGGGAGGGGGCGCTGCCCCCTCTGCGGCTTTGCCGCATTCACCCCCGGAGTTTAGGGGCAAGATGAAGGGGCAGGGCCGCGCGCCCGCCCCTTTTTTTCGGGTCAGCTCTGACGGTCGAGCGCCTTGCGGAAGGCCTCGGCGAGGCTGTGTTCCGAAAACGGTTTCTGCACGATCTCGCAGGGCGGGTAGGCCGCGATGATCTCCTGCGCCTCGCCATAGCCGGTGGCGACGACGAAGGGGATGCCCAGTTCCGCCAGCCGTTCCGCCACCGGCACCGACTGTTCCTTGCCCAGATTGACGTCGAGCAGCGCAAAATCCGGCGGTCCGGCGGCGATGGTCGCCAGCGCTTCGGAGACCGAGGCGCAGATGGTGACCTCGGAGGCGCCTGCCGCTTCCAGCGTGCTCTGCGCGTCAAGCGCGATGATCAGGCTGTCCTCGACCACAAGACCGCGCCCCTGCAGAGCCGCCGGGGCGCGGGGGGCCCTTGCTTGGGGGGCTGCGGCGGGCTGCTGGTCCTCGGGCAGGAAGGCCGTGACATGGGCGGGCGGGATGCGGAAGCGGGCCTCGAGCCCGGTGACGTGATAATCCACCTGCGCGTCGCCTTTCAGCTCGTGCGGGATCGAGGTTTCGATGATCGTGGTGCCGAAGCCGCGCCGTCTGGGCGGGCTTACCGGCGGGCCGCCGCGTTCCACCCAGCGGATCTCCAGCGCGCCGCCCCTGTCTTCGGAGAGGGTGATCCGCACCGATCCCGAATTGTCGCAGAGCGCGCCGTATTTGACCGAATTCGTGGTCATCTCGTGCAGCACCAGCGCCAGCGCCGTGTAGGCATTGGGGCCGATCAGTGCATCGGGCCCGTCGATGCGCAGCCGTCTTGCGCCGGGCTGGGCATAGGCATCAAACTCGCAGGTGATCAGCGATTTCAGCGAGGCGGGCTCCCAGCGTTCGGCGGTCAGCTGGTCATGGGCGCGGGCCAGCGACTGGATGCGCCCGTCTAGGTTCGCGGTGAATTCGCCAAGGCTGCGCGCGCTGCTTTTGGTCTGCGCCACCAGCCCGCGCATCAGGTTCAGGATATTGCGCACCCTGTGGTTCAGTTCCGAGATCAGAAGCTGCTGCTGCTGCTGGGCATGGCGGCGTTCTTCGGAGGCGGCATCGGTGATCTTGAGGAAGATCTCCAGCAGCACGGTGCGCAGCAGGTCGGCGGCATGGCGGGCATGGGGGGACCATGGCGCGGAACGGCCGCGCACGGTTTCCTGCCAGACCTCGAAGCTTTTGCGCGGGGTCAGCCGCACGCCGTTGGGGCCGAGCGTCGCGGGTTTGGCGGGATCGCCCGCCCAGTCCACCGTGGTCACCTGTTCCCGGCGGCAGAGGGCGATGTAATCGCGCGGGCGGCGCGAGATCGGGATGGCAAGCACCCCCGCGCAGCGTCCGGCGTAATCCGCGGCAGGGGGATGCACCTCGGCAAGATGTTCCGAGGCGAAGACGCCCGAGCCGATGCTGCGGTCGAAGACGCGGGCAAGGGCGCGGAATTCTTCTTCGGTGGGGGTGTCGCCGGTGGCATGGACATGGCCGTCGGTGAACAGCACCATGCCGTCATGCGGGATCACGGCGCGCAGGTCGTCGGACACCGACAGCAGCGTTTCGGGCAGGGCCGCGCCATTGGCCATATGCGCCATGAGACGGCTCTGCAGCTGCGCCATGTCGGCCTGCGCCTTGGCCTTCTGCCGCTCCAGATGGCGGCCCAGCTCATAGGCGAAGAGATGGGCGAACATCTCTATGGCGGTGCGGCGTTCGAAATCGATGTAGCGCGGGCTGTCATGGTGGCAGGCAAAGAGCCCCCACAGCTCCCCGTCGCGCATGATCGACACCGACATCGAGGCACGCACCCCCATGTTGCGCAGATATTCGATATGGATGGGCGAGACCGCCCGCGTCACCGACAGCGACAGGTCGAGCGGCGCCCCGGTCACGGTCTGCGGCGGCAGGATGGCGGCGCCCGGATCCTCGGTATCGGCGATCAGCCGCAGCAGCGCCCGGGCATAAAGCGCGCGCGCCTGCGCGGGAATGTCCGAGGCCGGAAAGCGCTGGCCCATGTAGCGCGGGCCGCGGTCGGCGCGGTCTTCGGCGATCACCCGGCCCGACTGGTCGGGCTGGAATTCATAGACCATCACGCTGTCAAAGCCTGACAGCGCGCGCAGGCCACGCGCCGCCTCGCGGGCAAGATCGGCCAGACCCGCCTCCGGGGGCAGGGCGCGGATATGCGGATAGACCTCGCTCATCACGTCGCCGCCGCGGCGCGGGGTCTTCGGCTCCAGCTCCACGATCAGATGCGCGCCGCTGTAATGCATCGACACGTCAAAGCCCTGTCCCCGTGCGGTCAGCACCACGTCAAAAAGCCGCGTGGTGCCGTCCTGCTGTCCGGCGGCACGCAGGTTGCTGCGCAGCCGCTCGAACCCGTCGCTGACGATCAGATCCGACAGCGGACGGCCCAGCAGGCTGTCTTCGGGCAGGCCAAGCAGTCCGGCTGCGTTTTCCGAACAGTGCTGCACGATCCAGTCCTGCGACACCGCCAGCAGCGCGCCATAGGATTGCACGCGGCCCAGCTGGTGGATCGGTTCACGGTCGCAATTGGTCAGGTCGACGGGCGCCGTGCCGGTTTCGGGGGAAAACGTGTCAGCCAAGAAGAAGGTCTTTCCGTGTCTGGGCGGGGCGCGGCGGGGCTTGCCGCGGGGGAGATGCCGCTGGGGGGGCCTGCGCGGCCAGCGCGAAGATCTGGAAGGCCCGCCGCGCATCGGCGCAGATCCGGGCGGCGCGGGGGCTGGCGGGGTCGATGCCGTCGAGCAGGGTGCAGAGCGCGCGCCACTCTGCCGGGGCCTGCGTGGCGGTGAAAGAGCGGGGCAGCGGGGCATGGCCCGCCTCGGTCAGCCGTCGCCGCAGCACCTCCGTGCCCAGACGGGATCCGGTCGCGATATACTCTGCCGCCAGCGGGTCCAGCCGGTGGGGGGCGGCAAGGCGGGGCACAGCAAGCCCGCGCGCGGCACAGTCGGCCCGCAGCACGTCCAGCACTTGCGGCAGCACCGATCCGCCGGGCAGATCGGGCGCGGCCTGTCTCAGGGCGGCGAAGCCTGCGGCCTGCGCCTGCAGAAAGCGATCCAGATGGCGGACCGGATCCGCCAGCATCGGGGCAAACAGCTTCTCGACGCGATGATGATCGCGGGCGGTGCTGCGGCGAAGGAGGTGACGGAAGCTCTCTGCTGCGGGGGCAGGCGGGCAGGCGGTCGGGGCGATGGTGGTCGGCGTGATCTGGTCGTTTCCCTGTCTTGCGGCATCGTGACAAAACCCCGGCAAAAGCCGGGGCACGCTGCCACATTTCCCCGTAAACGCGGGAACAGACCCGCAGGTTCCCGGAAATACGAGATTTTTTCGTGATCTATTCTGCGGGCTGCAGGGCGGGCCGGATCTGCAGCAGGGCCGCCATTCCCAAGCCCCCCGCAGCGATGGCCGCCAGCGCCAGAAAGGCCGCGAAGGACAGGGTGGCGGTGCCCGACAGGCCCGCACCCACGGTGCAGCCCCCGGCCAGAACGCCGCCCGCGCCCATCAGCACCGCACCCGCCAGATAGCGCCCGGTTTCGCGCGGGGAGGAGAAGCTTTGCCACTGGAACCTGCGGCTGGCCAGCGCGGAGCCGAGCGCCCCCAGCAGCACGCCGCCCACCAGACCTGCGCCAAAATTCGCGGGCACGGCAGTGCCGGCGATGGCCCAGAACAGGCTGTCCGCCATGCTGGAGGTGAATGCGAGGCTTTCCACCGCGATGGGGTCGAATTCATCCTGCAGCGCCAGCCCGGTGCCGACCCAGCCCAGCGGCACCAGCAGACCCAGCGCCGCCGCCTGCGCCAGCAGCGCGGGCCGCGCGCCGGAGCGCAGCGCCAGCACCAGCGCGCCCGCCGCCAGCAGCGCCGTCCAGACCAGCGCGCCGCCGGGCAGGGCGGCAAAGCCGGTGAGCGTGCCCAGATCCAGCGTGACGCCGCCCAGCGTGGTGCGCAGCGGCGCCAGCAGGCCCTTCAGCGTGGCATGGGCGGTGACGGCAAAGACCAGCACCACGGTCAGCGCGCGCAGGTTGCCCGAGCCGGTGAGCACGGTCAGCCGCGAGATGCAGCCCCGCGTCAGCACCATGCCCGCGCCAAACATCAGCCCGCCCGCAAGGATGGCCGCCACCGGCAGGGCCTGCGCGTAAAAGCGATGATCGCCGAAGCTGATCCAGCCCAGAGCCACCGCCGCCTGCGTGCCGAGCAGGGCCGCGGCAAAGCCCGCCAGCCAGACGCCACGGGCCTGCGGGGCGTCCTCGCGCACCAGCGCGCGGCGGAAACAGAAGGCGGTGCGTTCCGCCAGCAGGCCAAACAGCAGGCCAAGCCCCACGCCAAAGACCACCGCAACCTGCGGCGCTGTCAGCGACTGAAAGCCAAGGGTTTCGAACATGGCGCATCCTCCGGGGTCTGGAACACCGGACCAGATGGCCGAGCCTGTGCGGCTTGGCAAGGGGGGCGGGGCGAAGGATTTCCCGCCTGCCTGCCTTTGGGGCGAACCGCTGTTCCGCGGGATGCGGAACGGGCGGGGGATGGTCCGTCCCCCGCCCGTGCCTGCGCTGCGCGCGTTCCTATTTTTCAGCGCCCGCGGATTCTTGGGTCCAGCGCGTCGCGCAGCCCGTCGCCAAGGTAATTCACCCCCAGCACGGTCAGCGAGATGGCGATGCCCGGCAGCAGCACGCGTTCGGGGAAATCCTCCATCCGGGCGACGGCATCGGCCAGCATCTTGCCCCATGTCGGGAAGTCGGACGGAAAGCCCACCCCCAGAAAGGACAGCGCGGATTCGGTGATGATCGCCGTGGCGAGCCCCAGCGTGGCCGAGACCATGATGGGTGACAGCACGTTGGGCAGCAGGTGGCGGCGGATGATCTTGAAGGGCCGCGTGCCGATGGAGCGCGCCGCCAGCACGAATTCCCGTTCCTTCAGCGCAAGGATTTCGCCGCGCACGATCCGCGCCGTGGGCATCCACGAGGTGATGCCGACCACGGCCACGATCAGGATGAACATCCCGCCTTCGGGGCCGAAATTGGCGCGCAGCGGCTGGCGGAACAGCGTCACCGCCACCAGCAGCAGCGGCAGGATCGGCAGCGACAGGAACAGGTCCGTGAGCCGCATCAGCACGCCATCCGCCTTGCGGAAATAGCCCGCCATGACGCCGATGCCGGTGCCGATGATCAGCGACAGCAGCATCGCTGCCCAGCCCACCGCCATCGACGCGCGGCCCCCCGCGATCAGCTGCGAAAGGTTGTCGCGGCCCAGCTGGTCAGTGCCCAGCGGATGGCCCCAGCCGGTCTTGGCGGTGCTGTCCCAGAGGGCTGTGTAGATGGGCCGCATGTCCTTGGCGCGGATGTCCAGCCGCTGCGGGTCCAGCGTCCAGAGCCATGGCCCGAACAGCACGCCCAGCGTGATGATCAGCAGGAAGGCGGCCCCGACCATGGCGCCCTTGTGCTTGCGGAACTGGCTCCAGACATCGCGCCACTGCGACCGGGGCGGGCGGTCCGGCCCCTTGTCGCGCAGGGCCTCGATCGGAGCGGGGGAGGAGGGCACGGGTTCAGTCATAGCGGATCCTCGGGTCGAGAAGGCCGTAGAGGATGTCGGCGATCAGGTTGAAGAGCACGATCAGCATCGCGAAGATGAAGGTCAGCGTCATCACCATGGGCAGGTCATTGGCGAAAAGCGCGGTCAGCAGCAGCTGGCCGATGCCGTTCACCTTGAACACGTTTTCGGTGATGATGGCGCCGCCGAAGATGGCGGGCACGCCAAGCGCGATCACCGTGACCACCGGGATCATGGAATTGCGCAGCACATGGACCATGACCACCACCGCCTCCGACAGGCCCTTGGCGCGGGCGGTGCGGACGTAATCCTGATTGAGGTTGTCCAGCATCGAGGCGCGCATGTAGCGCGACAGCTGCGCCGTGGTCTGCAGCGCCAGCACCATGACCGGCATCACCATCTGATAGATCTGCACCTTGAAGCTCGCCCAGTCGTTGACGACATGGGTGGTGTCATAGATCGACGGGAACCAGCCCAGATAGACCGAGAAGATCACGATCAGCAGCGGCCCGGTGAAGAAGGGCGGGATCGAAAAGCCGATCATCGTGACAAAGGTGCCCGCCTGATCGAAGACGGAATACTGCCGGTAGGCGGAATAGATGCCGATGGGCAGCGCGATCAGCACCCCCACCACATAGGCCAGCCCCACCACCCACAGCGTCTGCGGCAGGCGCTGCAGCACGATGTCCATGACCGGCGAGCGGGTCTGCCACGAGATCACCCGCAATTCGCCCTGATAGAGCTGCGTGTCGGGCAGCCAGCCCAGCAGCAGGCTGTCACGGGTCAGCCAGTCGATGAAGATCTTGGGCTCGGTCCAGAACACCTGCACCAGCCATTTCCAGTATTGCACCAGCACCGGTTCGCCCAGACCCAGCGCCTGACGCATCTTTTCCTTGACCTCGGGCGGGACGGTCAGCGGCACCTGCGCCATGGGATCCCCCGGCGCCAGCTGCAGCAGCATGAAGATCACGAAGCTGATGAAAAACAGCGTGGGAATCGCCAGCACAAGGCGGCGGACGGCAAAGGTCAGCATGGGGTGCCCCCCGGTGACTGCGGGTGAAGGTGGGGGCAGGCCGGGAAATGCCGCGGCCTGCCACGTCGCCGCAAGGCGGTGCAGGGTCTGGTCGTCATATCGTCCTTGTCGGATGTAAGAGGGCCGAAGGGGCGGGGCAGCCAGCGCCGAAAAGCGAAACCGCGACCGCCGGATCGGCAGGCCCCGAAGTCGTGGCCGGGTGGGGTCCGGAGGAAATCCGTCACGCGCTGTCCTTCCAGAAAACCGGCCCCCGCAGGCGCGGGGACCGGTGTGTCAGAAGGACGTCAGCCGTCGATGCGATACCAGTCGGCAGCGTTCCAGAGTTCGCTGTCCCAGGTGTTCAGCACCACACCGCCCAGCGTGTTCGACTTGGCGGAAACGCGGCCCCGGTCCACCAGCGGCACGATGGTCATGGTTTCCTTGGTGATGATGTCATTCAGCCGCTTCGCGATCTCGCCGCGCTTTTCCAGCTCGCCGGTCTGGGCCAGCTCGTCGAGCAGCGCGTCGTATTCCTCGTTGCAGAAGCGGTTGATGTTCTCACCCTGCCACTGGCTGGACGGCTTCGGCTCGTTGCCGCAGCGATACATGGACAGGTAGGACTGCGGATCGGTGCCGTCGAAGTTGTTGGCGTACATTTCCACGTCGGCATAGAACTTCTGGAAAGTGTCGGGCGAGCCCGGATCCCCGCCGAAGAACACCGACGAGTCGACGTTGCGCAGTTCGGTTTCCACGCCGATCTCTTCCCACCACTGCTTGATGAGCGCCTGGAAATCCTGACGCACGGCGTTGGTGGAGGACTGGTAGAGCAGCGACAGCTTCATGCCGTCCTTGTCACGCACGCCGTCGCCGTCGCTGTCGGTCCAGCCGGCCTCTTCCAGCAGCGCCTTGGCGCCTTCGAGGTCTTGGGTCAGGCATTCGGTGTTGGTTTCAGAGGCGTAAAGCTCGGGCGCGGGCACGAGGTTGCAGGTCGGACGACCGGCGACGCCATAGCCGATCTCGGTCAGCAGCGCCCGGTCGATCGCCATGGACAGCGCCTTGCGCACGTTGAAATCCGACAGGATCGGGTGCGGATGCGCGACGGTGGACCGCTCGCCCTCGGGCAGGGAGGGCGAGGGATCGGTCATGTTCATCTCGATCCGCTCGACCAGCGTGCCGAACGCGGTGATGGGCTCGCCGGTGCCGCCTTCGGCCATGGAGGCGATGACATCGGGGGCCAGCTGCAGGTTCCACGCATAGTCGAATTCGCCGGTCTGCAGCACCGCGCGGGCGGCGGATTCGGCATCGCCGCCGCCTTTCAGCGTGGCGGTCGCGAAGGCGGGCTTGGCCGGGTCGCGGTAATTCGGGTTGGCGGAAAGCGAGATCACGTCATTGGGCTTGAACTCGTCCACCACGAACGGGCCGGTGCCGATCGGGTTGAAGTTGGCCTCGGTGCAGGAGGAGGCGTTGGCGCCCTTGCACTGCTCGAACTGCGCCTTCTGCAGGATGGGCGACTGGTTGCCCATGAAGGGGCCGTAGGGGTTCGGCATCGGCTTGTCGAAGGTGACCACCACGGTCAGATCGTCGGGGGTGTCGATGCTGGCCACGTTGGAGAATTTCGCCAGCTGCGCGCAGCCGCCTTCGGGATCCATGCAGTAATCGGCGGTGAATTTCACGTCAGCCGAGGTCACGGGCGTGCCATCGGACCACAGCAGGCCCTCTTTCAGCTTCCACGTGATCTGGGTCAGATCCTCGGACACGCCGCCGTTTTCCACGGTGGGGATTTCTTGGGCCAGATAGGGCACCAGCGCGCCGGTCTGGTCGTAGCGGCCCAGCGGCTCCAGCACCAGCGACGCGGCTTCGATGTCCTTGGTCCCGCCCGACAGGAAGGGGGTCATGATCGACGGCGCCTGCCAGTAGATGATGTTCACATGGCCGTCTGAGCCACGCTCTGCAAAGGCGGCGGGCGCCAGCGAAACGCCAGCGGCAGCCCCGAGCAAGAGGGTCTTGAGCTTCATGGATCTCTCCTTGTTGGACATCAGTTGATCTGAGTCGTCTCTGTTTCGTCGAAGGGGGCAGCGTTTTTCCCCGGCCCATTCCCCCGGGCGCCGGTTCGCGCCGCTCTCCTTGCCGAATATCGAAACAGAACGGAAGGAAAATGCAAGCATTGCCTTGGAGTAAGCAGGGTCAGGGGTTTGACAGTTCCGCGCCGCTGCCCTTAGCGTTTGCATCTGACAAGCACGGAGAGCTCATATGCTGGACAGCGCCCCCGCGCAGCCCATCGCCCGCATCGAACGCCTGCGGGTGCAATTCCAGACCAAGGACGGCCCCGTCACCGGGGTCGAGGACGTGAGCTTCGACATCGCGCCCGGAGAGACGGTCTGCGTCGTGGGCGAATCGGGGTCGGGGAAATCCGTCTCCTCGCTGTCGCTGATGCGGCTCATCGAATATGGCGGTGGCGAGATTGCCAATGGCCGCCTGCTGTTCGACCGCAAGGAGGGCGGGCAGGTCGATCTGGCGCAGATGGATCAGGATCTGATGCGCACCATCCGCGGCAACGAGATCGGCATGATCTTTCAGGAGCCGATGACCGCGCTCAACCCGGTCTTCACCGTGGGCCGCCAGCTGACCGAAGGGCTGCGGGTGCATCGCGGCATGTCGCGCCAGCAGGCGGAGGCGCGGGCGCTGGAACTGATGCAGCAGGTGCGCATCCCCGAGCCGGAGCGGCGGCTGAAACAGTATCCGCACGAACTGTCGGGCGGCATGCGGCAGCGGGTGGTGATCGCCATGGCGCTGGCCTGCAAGCCGCGCCTGCTGATCGCGGACGAGCCGACCACCGCGCTTGACGTGACGATTCAGGCGGAAATCCTTGCGCTGATGGACCGGCTGAAGCGGGAAACCGGCACGGCGGTGATGTTCATCACCCATGACATGGCGGTGGTGGCGCAGATGGCCGACCGCGTGGTGGTGATGTTCCGCGGCACCAAGGTCGAGGAAGGCACGGTCGAGGAGATCTTCGAGCGGCCCAAGCATCCTTATACGCAGGCGCTGCTGGCGGCCGTGCCCAAGCTGGGGGAGATGACCGGCAAGGCGCTGCCCGAACCGATGAAGCTGCTGGGCCGCGAGGCCGAGGTGCCCAAGCCCATCCCCGGCAGCGACAAGCCGCTGCTGACCGTCGAAGGGCTGGTGACGCGCTTTCCGGTGAAGGGCGGGTTTTTCCGCCGCACCATCGCCAATGTCCACGCGGTGGAGAATGTGAGCTTTACCGTCAACAAGGGCCAGACGCTGAGCCTTGTCGGCGAATCGGGCTGCGGCAAATCCACCTGTGGCCGGTCGATCCTGCGGCTGATCGAACCGCAGCAGGGCCGCATCGTGCTGGACGGGGTGGATGTGATGGGGCTTGGCCCCGAACATCTGCGCGACGCGCGGCGCGACATGCAGATGATCTTTCAGGATCCCTTCGCCTCGCTCAACCCGCAGCAGAAGCTGGCCGATGCGGTGGCCGAGCCCATGCGCAATTTCGGCACCCACAAGGGATCCGAGGTGATGGACCGCGTGGCGCATCTGTTCGACCGGGTGGAACTGCCGCGCAGCTACATGCGCCGCTATCCGCATGAACTGTCGGGCGGGCAGCGCCAGCGCATCGCCATCGCCCGCGCGCTGGCGCTGAACCCCAAGCTGATCGTCGCCGACGAGGCGGTGTCGGCGCTGGACGTGTCGGTGCAGGCGCAGGTGCTGAACCTGATGATGGAGCTTCAGGCCGAACTGGGCCTGTCCTACCTGTTCATCAGCCATGACATGGCGGTGGTGGAACGGGTCAGCCATCGGGTGGGGGTCATGTATCTGGGCCGCATCGTGGAAATCGGGCCGCGCGCGGCGGTGTTCGAGAACCCGCAGCACCCCTATACGCGGGCGCTGATGCTGGCGGTGCCGGTGGCCGACCCGCACCGGCGCAAGTCGGAAAAGGATCTGAACTTCAAGCCGATCCCGTCGCCGATCCATCCCGTGGGCTATGAACCCGCGCCCAATGTCTATGACGAGGTGTCGCCCGGACATTTCGTACTGACCTCGGACAGCGGCTACTGAGCCTGCGCTCCGGTGCCCTGTGCGCCCGGAAAATAGGCATCAGCCCCCGCCCGCAGCCTTTGCGGGCGCCCGGACAATAAACATCCCCCCGCCCGCAGCACCTGCGGGCGGGGGTTCGCGTTCAGCCTTCGCGGTAGTAATAGCTGTAGCCGTTGAGCGCGGGCGCGCCGCCCAGATGGGCGTAAAGCACCTTCGATCCCTTGGGGAAGAAACCCTTCTTCACCAGATCGATCATGCCCTGCATGGATTTGCCCTCATAGACCGGGTCGGTCATCATTGCCTCGGTGCGGGCGGCAAGGCGGATGGCCTCGTTGGTCTCTTCCGAGGGCACGCCATAGGCGGGATAGGCGTAATCTTCGTTGATGACGATTTCATCGTCTCGCACCGGGCGGCCGAGATCGACCAGGTCCGCCGCGTTGTCGACGATCTGGCGCACCTGCGCCCGGGTCTGCTCGGGCGTGCCCGAGGCGTCGATGCCGATCACCCGGTCGGCGCGGTCCTGTGCGGCAAAGCCCACGATCATGCCCGCCTGAGTCGATCCGGTGACCACGCAGACCACGATGTAATCGAACTGGAAGCCCAGATCGGCCTCCTGCTGCGCCACTTCTTCGGCAAAGCCGATATAGCCCAGTGCCCCATATTTGTGCACCGAGGCGCCAGCGGGGATGGCATAGGGCTTGCCGCCGCGGTCCTTGACCGACTGGATCGCGTCTTCCCAGCTTTTGCGGATGCCGATGTCGAAGCCATCCTCGACCATGCGCGATTCGGCGCCCATGAGCCGGGTCATCAGGATGTTGCCGACGCGGTCATAGACGGCATCAAAATGCGGCACCCATTTTTCCTGCACCACCACGCAGTCCATGCCCAGTTTTGCGGCAGTGGCCGCCACCATCCGCGTGTGGTTGGACTGCACGCCGCCGATCGACACCAGCGTGTCGGCGCCTTCCTTCAGCGCGTCGGGCACGATGTATTCCAGCTTGCGCAGCTTGTTGCCGCCCATGGCGAGGCCGGAATTGCAGTCGTCGCGCTTGGCATAGATCTGCACGTCGCCCCCCAGCGCCTCGGTCAGGCGGGGCAGGTGTTCGATGGGGGTGGGTCCGAAGGTCAGGGGGTAACGGTCGAATTTGTCCAGCAGCGACATGCGGCAGCCTCCTTGTTGCGATGGGCGGCAGACTAGCGCCGTATCCCTGAAAGGTGCTTGCAAACTTGGGGCTTGGTTTTTGCGTTCTGTGGGGAAATAACGGGGCAGGGTCGCAGCTTTGCCAGACAGGAGCCGCTGGAATGGAAGAATCTTCCACACAGGATCTGGACCGAATCGACCGGTCGATTCTGCGCCATCTGCAGCGCGACGGGCGGTTGACCAATGCCGAGATCGCGCGGCTGGTGAATGTCTCTGCCGCCACCTGTCACCGGCGCACGCAGCGGCTGTTCGATCTGGGCCATGTCATGGGGGTGCAGGCACGGGTGGCGCCGCAATCGGTGGGGCTGGGGGCGCTGGTCATGGTGGGCGTGGTGCTGGACCGGTCCACCCCGGACAGCTTTGCCGCCTTCGAGGGCGCGGTCAGCGCCCGCAAGGAGGTGCTGGACTGCCACCTTGTTGCCGGAGATTTCGATTACCTGCTGAAAATCCGGGTGCGCGACATGGCGGATTTCAACCTGCTGCACGGGCGGATGCTGATCGCGCTGCCGGGCGTGCGCCAGATCCGCACCTTCTTCGTGATGAAGGAGGTGAAAGAGAACGCGCCGCTGCCGTTCTGACCCGCCGTTCCGGGGGTCAGAGCCGCCTTGCGCCGGGGGACAGCGCGCGGGTCAGCTCATCCTCGCGCCCGTCCATGATCTCTGCCAGCAGCCGCCCCGTGGTGGGGCCAAGGGTAAATCCCTGATGGCCATGGCCAAAATCGAACCACAGCCCGCGATGGCGCGGTGCTGCCCCCACCAGCGGCAGCATGTCGGGCAGGCAGGGCCGGTGGCCGTGCCAGATGCTGTCCGGCACCGGATCGCCCAAGGCGACAAGCTCCGCTGCCGCCTGCGCGCCGCGCTGCAGCTGGCGCAGGTCGCGCGGCGCGGCAAGCCCGGTCAGATGCGCGCCCGTGGTGATGCGCAGCCCGCGCGCCATGCTCGACAGCACGATGCCATTGTCCACATCCACATAGGGCCGCGCCAGCGTCGCGGGGCTGGCGAAATGGCCGTGATAGCCGCGTTTGGTCACCATCGGCACGCGGTAGCCCAGCCGTTCCAGCAGGGCGGGCGACCAAGGCCCAAGCGCCACCACCACATCCGAGGCGGTGACCTCTCCGGCGCTGGTGTAAAGCCGCCAGCCCGGCCCGCGATCCGACAGGGACAGGATCTCTGCCGTGACGATCCGCCCGCCGCGCGCGGTCAGCAGATCCGCATAGGCGCGGCAAAGCGCCCCGGGGTCGCTGCTGCTCCAGCTGTCGGTCCATGTCAGGATGCCCGCAACGGGGGCATGCAGCGCGGGCTCACTGGTGGCGAGGGTGGAGGCGATGCCATACCGCTCCCGCATCAGCTCGGCATGGCGGGCGGCGGCCTCCAGCGTGGCGGGCTGGCGGTGGATCTCGCCCAGTCCCGTGCGCCGGATCAGCCCCTCGCTGCCCGAGGCGGCGATCAGCGGCGCGTGGTCGGTCGTGGCGCGGGCCACCAGCCGGGCATAGCTCTGCGACAGCGCCTGATGCCGCACCGGGCTGGAATTGCCCCAGTAGGTCCAGAGCGCTGCCGCCTGCCGCAGCACCCCGCGCGGGTGCCACAGCAGATCGTTGCTGCGCCCCCGCGCATAGGTCCAGAGCGTGGCGAGATCGCGCGGAAAGGCATAGGGCTCTGCCGCTTCCGCCTGAATCGCCCCCGCATTGCCGTGGCTGGTTTCCGCACCGGGGCCGGTGCGGTCGATGACGGTGACCGCATGTCCGGCCTCCTGCAGGGCGAGCGCGGCGCCCAAGCCCGCCATGCCTGCGCCCAGAATGACAGTTTCCGTCATCGGTCTGCCTCAGCCCTTGGCGATGACGGTGATTTCCACCTTCGCGTCGATCATCAGCGCGCAGCCGATGGTGGTGCGCACCGGAAAGGGCTCCGGAAAGCGCGCGGAATAGACCGCGTTGAAGGCGGCAAAATCCGCAGGATCGGTCAGGTAGCAGGTGCAGGAGATCACGTCGGCCAGCGACTTGCCCTCCTTGGCCAGCGTCGCCTCGATATTGGTAAGGCACTGTTCGGTCTGCGCGGTGATGCCCTCGGGCAGGGTGCCGTCAGGGGCAAAGCCCAGCTCGCCCGACAGATAAAGCGTGTCGCCGTGGCGGCGGGTCTTGGACAGGGGGATGGCCATGGAGAATCCTTTCAGGATCAGTCGAAGGTGTAAAAGCCGGGTGCGTCGCGCAGCGCCGGGGCCGCGCGCAACAGTGCAAGATCCGGGCGGCGCGGGGCAAGGGTGGAGCTGCCCGCGATGACGGCCTCCAGTTCGGCGGCGATGGCCAGCACCTCGGCATCGCCATGGCGGCGCCCGGTGATCTGCAGCCCGAAGGGCATGCCATTGGCGTCATGGCCGCAGGGAATGGTGATGGAGGGATGGCCGGGGATGGTGGTGGCATAGGCCAGCGCCAGCCAGTGGTAATAGCTTTGCGTCGGCGTGCCGTCGATCTGGGTCGGGTAGAACTCGCGCCACGGGCGCGGGCTGATGGTGACGGCGGGCGACAGCAGGATGTCGTGATGGTCGAAGAACCCCTGCCACGCGCGGTGATACTCCGCCTGCCGGTGCAGCGCCCAGGAGACATCCTCGGCGGAATAGCGGCGGCCTTCGGCGACGTTGTCGGTGACGTTGGGGCCCACCTTCTCGGGCATGGTGTCCACAAGCTGCGCGTGTTTGCCCAAGAACTGCACCGCGCGCAGGATGGCAAAGATCCGGTCGGCTTCGGTGCAGTCGGGGGTGGTGTGGTCGAGCCGCCCGAACTGCGGCTCCAGCTCGGCCAGCGCCATCTGGAAATGGCTGCGGATCATCCCTTCGACCGGGGCAAAGCCGAAATCCTCGGTCGCGGCCACCCGCAGCGAGGACAGATCGCGTGCGGGCAGGGTGGCGAAACCTGCCGGATCCCACGGCGTGCGCCCGTCCACCATCACCGTATAGGGATCGCGCCGGTCGGGCCGGGCCATGACCGACAGCATCAGCCCCAGATCGCCGACGCTGCGCGCCATGGGTCCGGGGGTGGGCAGCGGGATCAGCGCCGTGCCCCGGGTGTCGCCCGGCACCACGCCGGGGCTGGGACGGAAGCCCACCACGCCGCAATAGGCCGCCGGGTTGCGCAGGCTGCCGCCGGTATCCGACCCGGTGGCGAGCGGTGCATAGCCGCAGGCCAGCGCCACCGCCGAGCCGCCGGAGGATCCGGCGCAGGTGCGGCTCAGGTCATAGGGGTTGGCGGTGACGCCATTGACGGTGTTGCGGGTGTTGGCGCCCGCGCTCCATTCCGGGGTGTTGGTCTTGCCCATGGGCAGCGCCCCCGCGCCGCGCAGCGCCACCACCATGGCATCGTCGCCGGTGGCGATGTTGTCGCGGAACACCTCTGATCCGTAGGTGGTGGGCAGGCCCGCCACATCCACCATGTCCTTGACCGCCAGCGGCAGCCCGTGCAGCGCCCCCAGCGGCGCGCCGCGCATCACCGCCGCCTCGGCGCTGCGCGCGCCTTCCAGCATGCCGTCAAAATCGCGCGCGATCAGCGCGTTGACGGCGTGATCCACCGCCTCGGTGCGGGCGATGCAGGCCTCGGCCAGTTCCACCGGCGACAGCTGCTTGCGGGCGATCAGGCGGCGGGCGGCAAGGGCGCCCAGATCGGCGGGATCGGCGGGAAGGGAGGTGCTCATGGAATATGGCCTTTCATGGATAAGGAGGGGCTCAGCCCATCACGCCCTTGCGCAGCATGTTGCCCGCCAGCACCAGAACGGTGACGGCAAACACCACCCGCAGATGCGCGGGGCTCAGCCGGTGGGCAAGCCGGACTCCCAAGGGCACGGTGACCAGCGTGGCAAGCGTGACCAGCGCCACGGCGGGCAGGTTGACATAGCCCACGGTGTAGGGCGGCTTGCCGGTGATCTGCCAGCCGGTCAGCAGGAAGGTGATGAACGCGGGGACCGAGATCAGCAGCCCGAACCCGGGCGAGGTGCCCACGGCGCGATGCGGCGGCACGTTATAGGCGGTCAGCAGCGGCACAGTGAAAGACCCGCCGCCAATGCCCATCAGCGCCGAACAGAAGCCGATGAACCCGCCATAAACGGCGCTGAGCGCGCGCCCGGGCAGATCCTGCGCCAGCCGCCAGTGGCGCGGGCCAAAGGCCATATAAAGCCCCAGCGTCACGCCGATCAGGCCGAACACCACCTGCAGTTCGCGCGACCGCAGGGCCGCGGCGGCAAACACCCCCGCCACGGCGCCCACGGCGATGAACGGCCCCCAGCCCCGGATCAGGTCGGCGCTGACCGCGCCGCGCCGGTGATGCGCCAGAACCGACCGCAGCGAGGTGAAGATGATCGTGCCGGTCGAGGTCGCCACGCAGATCTGCATGAGCTGGTCGGGGTGATAGTCCAGCGCCTCGAAGACGTAATAGAACACCGGCACCAGCACGATGCCGCCGCCCACGCCCAGAAGCCCCGAAATGATGCCCGCCACCCCGCCTGCGGCGGCGATCAGGACCAGGAGCAGCAGCGCCTCCTGCATCACGCGGCCCGCCCGGGCAGACCGGCGCCTGCGGCGATCTCGGCGAAAAGCCCGGTCATGCCGATCAGCGCCTGCCGCGCCAGCGGCTTCAGGATATGTTCGTTGGGCGCGTGCTGCGAACAGCCCGCATAGGAATGCGGCACCCAGATCGTGGGCAGCGCCAGCACTTCGGCAAAGCAGTCATTGGGCAGCGATCCGCCCAGATTGGGCAGGATGTCGGGCGCGCGTCCGGTGGCGCGCTCCAGCGCCGCACTGGCAAAGCGCACCCACGGGTGATCGGGGTCAAGCCGCGTGGCCGGAAAGCTGCCGCTGTCGGCGGCCTCGATGCGCACCTGCGTAAAGCCCTGCGCGTCCAGATGGCGGTGCAGCGCGGGCAGGATGTCCGCAGGATCGGTGCCCACCACATAGCGCAGCTGGCAGGTGGCGCGGGCATGGCCGGAAATGGCGTTGACCGGCGCCTCCGGCACGCCGGATTTCATCGCGAGCACCGCGAAGCTGTTCCAGCCAAAGACCCGTTCGGCGGGGCTCAGGCTTTCTTCGCCCCAGTCAGGGTCGAGCGCGATCCCGGCCTCGACGGCGGGCAGCACCGCCAGCACCTCGCGGATGCGCGGGGTCAGGCTGTCGGGGCGCCATTCCGGCACCCGGATCTGGCCGCGCGCATCGGTGATGCAGGCCAGCGCATGGGCAAGGATCATCGCCGGATCGGCCAGAAGCCCGCCGAAATTTCCGGAATGATGCGCGCCCTCGCGCAGATCCACCACCAGATCGAACATCGCGCCGCCGCGCGAGCCGGTAAAGATCGTGGGCCGGTCCGGGGTCAGGCGCGGCCCGTCCGAGGCGATGAACACATCCGCCGCCAGCAGACCGGCATTTTCCTCGCAGAACTGCTTCAGCCCCGGCGAGCCCGCTTCCTCGCCCATCTCGATCAGCACCTTGGCGTTGAAGCCCAGACGGCCCTCCGCCTCGATCAGTGCCGCCATGGCGCGCAGGTTGATGAGATGCTGGCACTTGTTGTCGGCGCTGCCCCGGCCATAAAGCCGCTCGCCCTCTTCGGTCAGGGTGAAAGGGGTCAGCCCCGCGCGCCACTGGTCGGTCTGGGCGCGGATCACGTCGCCATGACCATAGGTCAGCACGGTGGTCAGCGCCGGATCCTCGATCCGTTCCGCCGTCAGGATCGGGCCTGCCCCCGCCGGGTTGGCATGGATGCGGCAGGCAAAGCCCATGGCCTGCAGCATCGGGATCATCGCCTCGTCCAGATAGGCGCGCAGATGCGGCGCGCCATGCGGCTCCTGGCTTTCGGTGGGAAAGGCCACCAGTCGCGCCAGATCGGCCTGAAAGCGGCCCGTGTCGAAATAGTCTGCGCTGATCGCCAGCGCCGCGTCATGAGAGGTCATCGGATCGGTCTTTCAGGACAAAGGTTCGGCCACCCCGTCGCCCCAGGGCGAAAAGGTCTCGGTCGTGCCGGAATTGACATCGCCTGTCCGCATCACCCCGGCGGGGCAGGCGAAGGCATAGGGGAAGGGCAGGCGCTGGGCGGTGGCGGTGGGAAAGCGCGCCGCCAGCGCCCCGGTCACCGCGCCCGCCAGCCGTTCATCGGCGATCACCACATCGCCGCCCGAGACGTCAAGCCGGGGGGCCTCGATCGCGTCCTGCAGGGTCATGCCCTGTTCGATCAGGTGGCCCGCGATCTGGCCCACGGCGGGCATGATCTTGCGCCCGCCGCTGGCGCCCAGCGCAAAGCGCCGCCCCGGCGCCTCGCCGATCACCGGGCAGACATTCATCAGGCAGCGCTTGCCGGGCGCCAGCGAGTTGGGCTTGCCCGGTTCCGGGTCGAACCACATGATGCCGTTGTTGAGCATCAGCCCGGTCTGCGGCGACAGCGTGCGCGAGCCGAAGATCGACAGTAGCGTCTGGGTCATGGCGACCATGTTGCCCTGCCGGTCCACGATGGAAAAATGCGTGGTGCAGCCGGGGGCCTTGGCCGCCTCGTGATCGCCCATGCCCGCCAGCCGCGCCTCATAGGCGGCGCGCAGGGCCGTCGCGCGGGCCACATGCGCCTGCGGGCTTGCGGCCTCCGCTGCGGCATAGTCCTGCTGCCAGCGCGCCACGGCATCGGCCAGCGTCGGCCCGGCGCTGAAACTGGGCACCGCCCACAGCCCGCCGTCGCGGAAGGGGATGTGCAGCGGCGCCTGCCAGTCGGCGCGATAGCTGGCCAGATCGCCTGCGGTCAGAAAGCCGCCCTTGGCGGTCACATCGGCCACCAGCGCCTGCGCGATGTCGCCTTCGTAGAAATCGCGCGGGCCCGCCTCGGCCAGCCGGGTCAGGGTGGCGGCCATGGCGGACTGGTCGAGCCGCAGTTCGGACTGCGCCGTCCAGCCAAAAATCTTGGGCCATGTGCCCTGATCCAGAAACAGCGCCGCCGCATCGGGATCGCGCGACAGCGCCTGCGCCGAGGAGGCGATGATCAGCGCGGCATACCAGTCGACCAGCATCCCCTGCTTGGCAAAGCTGATGGCCGGTGCCAGCAGGTCGGCCCATGGCATCCGGCCAAAGCGGCCATGCACCTCTGCCGCGCCTGCCACGGTGCCGGGCACCGCCACCGAGGATCCGCCGATGACGTTGCGATCCTCCACCACCGCTTCCCACGGGAACAGATCCCCCGTGGCCTTGCCGGTGCCCGCCAGCGGGTAATGGGCCGGATCCAGCGCTTCGGAGGCGCGCATGCCGTAATTCACCGCATAGGCGCGGCCTTCGTCCTCGCGCCACAGCATCATGGCGCCGCCGCCCATGGGGCCGGACATCCACGGTTCCAGCACCCCGATGGCGAAGCTGACCGCCACCGCCGCATCGACCGCGTCGCCGCCTGCGGCCAGCACCTGCGCGCCTGCTTCGGCGGCCAGCGCATGCTGTGCCGCCACCACCCCGCCCGAGGTCGCGGTGACCCCCGGCTTGCGCACGCTCTGCGAACGCGAAAACGATCCGCTCATATCAGCCCTCCCATGGCATCAAGCCGCGCGGGGGGCAGGGAGGCGATGTCGGGCACCTCCCAGGCCTGACCCGGCTGCGCGGCCAGCAGTTTCTGCGTATAGGCGTGTTTGGGGGTGCCGAACACCTCGTCGACGGTGCCGCGCTCCACGATCTCGCCTTTCTGCATCACGATAAGCCGGTCGCAGACCTGTGCCGCCACCCGCAGGTCATGGGTGATGAAAAGCACGGTCAGCCCCATGCGGTCGCGGATCTCGTTGAGCAGTTTCAGCACCTCTTTCTGCACCGACACGTCCAGCGCCGACACCGCCTCGTCGGCGATCAGCACCTTGGGTTCGACCATCAGCGCGCGGGCGATGCAGATGCGCTGGCGCTGCCCGCCGGAAAACTGGTTGGGATAGCGGTTGAGCGCCTCCGGCTCCAGCCGCACGATACGCATCAGCTCGCGGGCGCGCGCCATCACCTTGGCGCGCGGCTCGCCGAAATTGGTCGGCCCCTCGGCCAGCTGGTCGCCGATGGTGCGCCGGGGGTTGAGCGAGCCATAGGGATCCTGAAAGACGATCTGGATGTCCTTGCGATAGGGATGCAGCGCGCGGCGCGAATAGCCCGCGATGTTGGTGCCCTCCACCCAGACCGCGCCGCTGTCCGGATCTTCCAGCCGGATCAGGCATTTGACCAGCGTCGACTTGCCAGAGCCGCTTTCGCCCACGATGCCCAGCGTTTCGCCCCGGCGCACGCCGAACTCGATATCGCGGCAGGCATGGACGGTGCGGGCGGGGCGGAACATGGTGCCCCGGATGTGATAGGTCTTGTCCAGCCCCGCCACGCGCAGAATCTCTGGCGAGCGCGACAGATCCTGCCCCACGGCCCGGCTGCGGCGCGGCACGGCGTCGATCAGCAGGCGGGTATAGGGATGGCGGGGGCGGGTCAGCACCTCCTCGGCGGGGCCCTGTTCGACGATGCGGCCCTGCTTCATCACCACCACGCGGTCGGCAATCTCTGCCACCACGTCGAAATCATGGGTGACGAACAGGATGCCGGCGGAATGTTTTTCGCGCAGATCCTTCAGCAGATGCAGGATCTGCGCCTGTGTCGACAGATCGAGCGCTGTGGTCGGTTCGTCCGCGATCAGCAGCGCCGGGTCGAGCGCCAGCGCCATGGCGATGACGATGCGCTGGCGCTGCCCGCCCGACAGCTGATGCGGATAGCTTTCGTAGATGCGCGGCGGATCGGGCAGCTGCACCTCGTCCAGCAGATGCAGCGTGCGGGCGCGGCGCTCGGCCTTCGACAGCGTGGTGTGCTGTTCGAACATCTCCTCGATCTGGTCGCCCACGGTGTAGCAGGGATTGAGCGCCGACATCGGCTCCTGAAAGATCATCGCCATGCGGCGCCCGCGCAGCTTGGCATGTTCGGCGGCGGGCAGGGTCAGCAGGTCGCGCCCCTCGAACAGCACCTCGCCGGAACTGGGGGTCAGCGCCTTGGGCAGCAGCCCCATGGTGGTGAAGGCGGTGATGGACTTGCCGGAGCCGCTTTCGCCGACGATGCAGACGATCTCGCGCGGCTGGACCTGCAGGGTCAGCGCCTCGACCGCATGGGGGCGGTCGGCGCCACGCGGCAGATCCACGGTCAGGTTGCGGATGGACAGGATGGGATCGGTCATCAGTTGCGCCCCTCGGGGGCGGTGACATCGCGGATGCCGTCGCCCAGCATGTTGATGGACAGGACCAGCAGGAACAGCGCCACGCCGGGAATGGTGATGAGCCACGGCTCGAACAGCAGCATTTCCTTGCCTTCGGAGATCATCAGCCCCCAGGACGGCGTGGGCGGCTGCACCCCCAGCCCCAGAAAGGACAGCGCCGCTTCGAGGATGATGGCATGGGCCATTTCCAGCGTGAAGATCACGATGAGATGGTTCATCACGTTGGGCAGGATGTCCTTCCACAGGATGCGCGGCAGCGAGGCGCCCAGCACCTCGGCGGCGGCGACATATTCCAGCTTGCGCACCTGCATGGTGGCGGCGCGCAGCACCACGGCGAAGCGGTCCCACAGCAGCAGGCCCAGCACGGTGACCACCACGGTCAGCGATCCGCCGAAAAGCGCCACCACGGCGAGCGCCACCAGCACCACGGGCATGGCGAGCCGCACGTTGATGAGAAAGGTCACCGCCATGTCGACGCGCCCGCCGAAATAGCCCGCAAGGATGCCAAGCGTCGATCCGATCAGCGCCGAGATGGTGGCGGCGAACAGCCCGATCATCAGCGACACGCGGGCGCCATGGGCCAGACGCGACCAGTAATCGCGCCCCAGCGCATCGGTGCCCAGCCAGTGGGTCGCCTCGCCGCCCAGAAAGACCGGCGGTTTCATCCGGGCCATCAGGCTTTGCGCATAGGGGCTGTGCTGGCTCAGCAGCGGGGCGAAAATGGCGATCAGCAGGATCACCAGCATCACCGCGCCGCCAAAGAGCAGGCCGCGATGGCGCAGCGCGCGGCGCAGCATCATCTGCCGGGGGCTGGGCTGGACCTCGCGCACGGGGGGGACGGGCGGGGTATGGGTCATGGAACTATCCGTCATGGTCATGACCTTTCAGCCGACGCGCAGGCGCGGATCCATCCACGCGTTGAGCAGGTCCGCCAGAAAGGTGAACAGGATGTAGAACATCGAGAAGACGAGGATCAGCGCCTGCATCACCGGCAGGTCATTGCGCGAGATGCTTTCCCACGCCAGATACCCCGCCCCGTGCAGCGCAAAGATCGATTCCACCACGATGGAGCCGCCCAACATGAAGCCCATCTGCACCGCCGCCAGCGAGATCACCGGGATGATGGCATTGCGCAGCGCGTGCTTGAACAGGATCTTGCGGGTGTCGAGCCCCTTGGCGCGGGCGGTGCGGATGTAATCCGCCGACAGCACCTCCAGCATGCCCGCGCGGGTCAGGCGCATGATGGCGGGGGTGGCGTAATAGCCCAGCACCACGGTGGGCAGGATGAAATGTTTCCAGCTGGCCGAGCCCGAGGCGGGCACCAGCCCCAGCTTGATCGAAAACACCACGATCAGGATCAGCCCGAACCAGAAGGACGGGATCGCCTGTCCCACCACCGACAGGAACAGCGCGGCGCGGTCGATCAGCGAATTGGGCCGCACCGCTGCCGCCACCCCCATGGGAATGGCAAGGATCAGCGCAAAGCTGATCGCCAGCGCCCCCAGCGTCACGGTGACGCCCAGCCGGTCGGTGACGATCTGCGTCACCGGCAGGTCGAAATACCACGACCGGCCCAGATCGCCGGTCAGCGCCCCGCCCAGCCAGTCGGCATACTGCACCAGCAGCGGCCGGTCGAAGCCGTATTGCGCGGTGATGGCGGCGATATCCTCGGAGGAGGCGTTTTCGCCCGCGATGGCCACCGCCGGATCGCCCGCCATATAAAGCAGGCCGAAGCTGATCGCGGACACGGTCAGTGCCACGCAGATCGCCAGCCCGAAACGTTTGAGAGTGAATAGCAGCATGTAAGGCGCCCTTTTGCCGGCCATGCGGGGCCGGGCATCCCGCGAAACCGTGCCGGGCCGGAAGGCGGCCCGGCACGGATCCGGTCATTTCCAGTCGAAGGCGAAGAAGCGCACGATCTCGTCGTCGGTGGGGGTATAGGCGATGTCCGGCCCCAGCACGTAGTTCACGTTGTAGGTGAACAGCGGCACCCAATAGGCTTCCTCGACGATCTTGGTCAGCGCCTGCTTGTAAAGCCCGGCGCGCTTTTCCTTGTCGGTGGTGGAATCCGCCTGCTGGATCCAGTCGATGATCTCGGGGTCGCGGGCATCGTCCTGCGGGCCGCCGGTGAAGAATTCGGCGGTCATGGCCGAGGCATCGGCCACCGAATTGGAGCCCCAAGTCAGGAAGGTCATCGGCACCTCGCCCTTGCGGTGCTGTTCGCGCAGGGCGGCATATTGCATGTAATTGAGGTTGGTCTTGATCCCCACCGCATCCAGAAAGCCCATCATCGCCTCGGCATAGGGGCGGTCGCGATAGGCGTAGAAATCGATGGTGAACCCGTCGGCATAGCCCGCCTCGGCCAGCAGCGCCTTGGCCTTTTCGGGATCATACTCATAGCTCGGCAGATCCTGCGCGCAGGCGGTCTGCACCGGGGCGCAGGCGCTGTCGACCACCTTGGAACTGCCCTTCACCAGCGCGTCGAGGATCGTCTGGCGGTCGATGGCGTGATAGATCGCCTGCCGCACCCGCTTGTCGGTCAGCGGGCTGTCCCCGGACCGGCCCGCCGCGTCCATGCTGATATAGCCCACGCGCATGGCGGGGGCGTTCACCACCTCGTAGCGGCCCATCGCCTCCAGCTTTTCGGCCTGATCGGCGGGGACGTTCCACAGGAAATCCAGCGTGCCGTTGAAGAATTCGGCGATCTGGGTGTTCACGTCGGGAATGGTGCGGATGTCGATGCGGTCGATGGCAGACGCGCCCTTGGGCCCGTCGAAATAGGCCTCGTTCGCCTCCAGCACAAAATGTTTGCCCGGATCCAGCTCTGCCACTTTCAGCGGGCCGGTGCCGATGGGGGCCACGCCCATGCCCTGCGGGCCGACTTCGGCGTAATATTCGTCGGGATAGATCGCGACGGGACCGGCAAGGAAATCCTCTGCCGCCGGGAAGGGCGCCTTGAGGATCAGCCGCACGGTGTGATCGTCGATCTTTTCGGCGCGCTCCATCCACATGACATTGGCAAGGTTCTTCACGCCATTGTCAGGGTTGGTCACATAGTCGACGGTGTAGACCACGTCATCGGCGGTGAAGGCTTCGCCATTGTGGAAGGTCACGCCCTCGCGCAGCTTGAATTCGATGGTGGTGGGGTCGATCCATGTCCAGTCGGTGGCCAGATTGCCCTCATAGGCGCCGGTTTCGGGGTTGCGATACAGCAGCCCGTCCCAGATCGCATGGTTGAGCAGCAGGCCTTCGCGGGCGGTGTTGAAATAGACATCCGCCGTCTCGACCTCCTTGGAGAAGGCAAGATTGAGCGTGCCGCTGGCTTGATCGGCGCTGGCCATGCCCGCGCAGAGCGCAAGACAGGTGGATCCAAGCAGCATCCGTGCAGGGGTCATCTTGGGATTTTCCTCTCTGTTACAGGCAGTTGGCTTGCCTTTGTGAATTGCATTATTTTTGGTATTTTTGTATACAATCACGATAGCGTTGTATTGGTCCTAGGAAAATCCCGATGCCAGAGAAATCCCGCGCCGCTGACCGCATCTGCTCGGAAATTGAGCAGGCCATCGCGATGGGTGCGTATGAGGATGGCGAAAAGCTGAACGAGGTCGCGCTGGCCCGGCAGTTCGACGTCTCACGCACGCCGCTGCGCGAGGCGCTGCAGAGCCTGCAGGCCATCGGGCTGGTCGAACTGATTCCCAATCGCGGCGCCTTCGTGCGGCGCCCGTCGATGACCCGGCTGGTGGAGATGTTCGAACTGATGGGAGAGATGGAGGCGCTGTGCGTGAAGCTTGCCACCAAGCGCATCACGCCCGCGCAGCGGCTGCGCCTGCAGGAGGCCGCGCGCGGCTGCGAGGAGGCGCTGTCAGAGGGCCGGGCGGATGAGTATTACGCCGCCAATGGACGCCTGCATGGGGTGATCTACGAGGCCTCGGGCAACGAGTTTCTGGCCGAGGAGACCCGGCGCCTGCTGCGGCGGCTCAGCCCGTTCCGGCGGCGGCAGCTGGATGTGACTGGGCGCCTGCGCGCCTCCATGGGGGAGCATGCCGCGATCCTTGAGGCCATGGACCGGGGCGAGGCGGAGGCGGCGGCAGATCTGATGCGCGTGCACATCACCGCGCTCAGCCGCACCTATGACCAGTATATCGCCGCCATCGGCCCGCGCGCCGAGGCAGGCTGACCCGCGCGCGGGCGGTGAGGGGGCCGGGCCCTGTCTGGCCGCCAAGTGCAGCGGTCAGGCGCCCTTTGATCCAAAGCCGCGCGTTGGGTTTTGCCGACGAGCCTGCATCAGGCCATTCAGGCAGGCTCTGCACAGAAAGTCCTTGCGTCTCGGTCGGTTACGGCGTTCCTGAAGGCATGGGTAAGCTGGTCCTCCTGCATAAGGCCGACTCGATCTACGAGGACGAGCCGGACATCGTCTATGATTTTCCGCGCTCCTATCTCAGGGCAGTCGAGGAAGCGGTTGGTGACTGGATCGTCTATTGCGAACCGGTCAAAGCCGGGCCGCGCGGTTATTTCGCGGTGGCGAAGATCGAGCGGGTGATCCCGAAACCGGGCGCCGAGGGCCGGTTTCTCGCCATGATCGAGCCCGGGAGCTTTCTTCCTTTCGACCGTGAGGTGCCGCGGCTGGTCGAGGGGCGGCCGATGGAGGCGTCGCTGACCCAACCGGACGGAACGCCGAAGAGGGGTGGCGCCGTGCAGCTGGCCGTCAGACGCCTGCCTGACGCGGATTTCGCCCACATCGTCAACTTGGGGCTTCCTCAGGATCTGGAACGGATCGAGGCGACGCGCTACGACCCGCAGCCGGCAGAGTTTGACGATGGCGCCGAACTTTTCGAGCGACCGGTGCTTGAGCGGCTCACCCGGAGACCCTACCGCGATGTCGCGTTCCGCCGGAAGGTTCGGGACGCGTATGGCTATCGCTGCGCCATGTCCGGCCTGATGCTGCGCAATGGCGGCGGGCGGCCCGAGGTGCAGGCAGCGCATATCCGGCCCGTCGAGAGCCTGGGAAGCGATTCCGTGCGCAACGGGCTGGCGCTTTCGGGCACGCTGCACTGGATGTTCGACCGTGGCCTGATCTCGGTTGCAGCTGACTGCGAGACGATTCTCGTCTCCCACAACAAGGTGCCCGGTGATGTCGTGGGGCGGCTTCTGGCGCCCGGCGGCAAGCTTGTCAGGCCTGTGGACCCACGAAACGCGCCGCACCCGGAGAACCTGCGCTGGCACCGCGAGAACATTTTCGGTCGGTCCTTGCCGGACGACGCCGCGCCGTTCGGGTAGCCGTCCTCTGTCCCTGCGGCCCTTGGCCACCGGAACCCCTAGTCACCTGATTTCCGGCGGGAGGAGGGCCGCTCTTGCAGCAGATCCAGCGCGTCGGAGTTTCGGCGGCCCCAGTCGTAAACCAGATCGACCAAGCCAACGAAGCGGTGTCCAAGCGAGGTCAGGCTGTATTCCACGGCTGGCGGAACCGTGCCCTTGACGTGGCGGTGGATCAGGCCGCTGCGCTCCATCTCGCGCAGGGTCTGGACCAGCATCTTCTTGGAGATCCCAGGCAGGCTGCGATACAGCACCCCGGTGCGCGCCCGCCCGTCATGAAGCGCATGGAGCGTGTGCAGGATCATGCTGGTCCATTTCGTCGAGAAGATCTCGAGCACGCGGCGCGGCGCGCAATCCTCGCGCCATTCCCGCTCGTCTGTGCCGGGTTGCATGGTGGTTACCTCATGGTGCCTATGTCCCAATTCGGTGCCGTCTACCCGAAGTGCCGGCCCGCGCCTAGATGTGGCGTGCAAAGACGAATTGGAGAGCGAGATGACGAAACGCGCATTGGTGGTTGGCGCCACCGGTATTCAGGGAAGCGCCGTGGCCGAGCAACTTGTCGGCGATGGCTGGACGGTCTTCGGCCTTGCCCGGACGCCCGGAGAACAGGATGGCGTGACGCCGGTCGCGGCGGATCTGCTTGATCCTGACACCCTTGGCGCGGCCCTCGCGGGCATTGATCCCACGCATGTGTTCCTTACGACATGGCTGCGGAAAGACACCGAAGCCGAGAATATCCGGGTCAACGCGGCGATGGTCCGCAACCTGCTTGACGCGCTGCGCCCTGCGGGCTCTGTCGAACACGTAGCGCTGGTGACGGGCCTCAAGCATTACCTCGGCCCGTTCGAAGCCTATGGCAAAGGCACCCTTCCCAAGACGCCCTTCCGCGAGGACCAGGGTCGTCTCGACGTGGCGAACTTCTATTACGCGCAGGAGGATGTGGTCTTCGCCGCCGCCGAACGCGACGGCTTCGGCTGGAGCGTTCACCGCCCGCATACCGTGATCGGAAAGGCGGTCGGCAACGCCATGAACATGGGCACGACGCTGGCGGTCTATGCCGCGATCTGCCGGAAAACCGGGCGCCCGTTCCGCTTTCCCGGGTCGAAGGTGCAATGGGAGAGCCTCACCGACATGACCGATGCGCGCCAGCTTGCAGCTCAGGCAGTCTGGGCTGCGGTCACCCCGGAGGCTCGCAACGAGGATTTCAACGTGGTCAACGGCGATGTCTTCCGCTGGAGCTGGATGTGGTCGCGCATCGCCGGCTGGTTCGGCATTGAGGCGGAGGAGTTCGACGGCACCGAGCGCCCACTCGCAGAGCAGATGAAAGACGACGCGGAGGTCTGGTCCGACATGGCCGCCCGCCACGGCCTTGCCGAGGCCGACCTCGCCCGACTCGTCTCGCCATGGCACACCGACGCCGATCTTGGCCGTCCCATCGAGGTGGTGACCGACATGTCGAAGAGCCGCCGGATGGGTTTCACCGGCTACGTCGCCACCGACGCCGCGTTTTTCGACCTCTTCGAACGCCTTCGGGCTGACAAGCTCATTCCGGCCAGCTGAAACCGGTGTGTCCTGGCCACGGGGTCGGCATCGACCGGCGCCGTGGCCTCGCACCACGACCGGCTTCCATTCTGGCCCATGCCCGTCAGACGGAACTGAGTGACCTAAGGCATGCTGCGGCAGGCATGATGGGCCGGTTCAGTCTTGCTGCGCTTCGGGTTCCGTGGGCGTGCGGACCGGCGGCTCTGGTCGGAGAGCGTAGTTGCGAAATTCCGCCTGCAGGAAGTCCAGGAAGGCCCGCACGGATGGGGTGCTTCTTCGGCTCTCCGGCCAGATCGCGGTGATCGCGCTGCGCTCGACGGCGAAGGCACCAAGCACGGGAACAAGCGTGCCACGCGCGACGTGGGGCGCAGCCAGGAGCGTCGAGGTCATGCCGATCCCCGCACCGGCCAGCAGCGCCTGGATCAGGGCGTCGCTGGCATCGACCGTGATCGCGGCCTCTGGCAGGATTTCGGTCGTGCGGTCGCCGGTCCGGAAGGGCCAGGGCATCAGCATCCCCGAACTCTGGTAGCGCAGCGCGACCGTCTCGTGCGCCTCGAGATCCGCGGGGCAGCGCGGCTCGCCGCGGGCGGCAAGGTAGTCGGGAGAGGCAAAGCAGCAGAGCGTCTGCACCGCCAGCTTCCGCGACAGCAGACGGGACTCCGCAAGCTCGCCGATCCTGACAGCGAGATCGACGCCTTCCTCGACCAGATCCACGAACCTGTCGCTCAGCCGCAGATCGAGGACAACATTCGGGTACTGCGCGCGAAAGCGCGGAAGGGCCGGCGCGATCACGTGGATGCCGATCGGCAGCGGTGCCGCGATCCGCAGCCGCCCGACAGGCTCGGACCGGAGGGAACTGGCCGTCTGCTCGATATCTTCGGCCGCTTCGATCAGGCGCAGGGCACGCTGGTGCAGCTCCTGCCCTTCGGTCGTCAGGGCGATCGACCGCGTGGTGCGGGTGAAGAGCGCGATGCCCAACTGGTCTTCCAGCCGCCGGACGCTCTTGCTGACCGCAGAGGGCGACACCGACAGCGACCGGGCAGCGGCAGAGTAGCTGCCGAGCGACGCCGTCCGGGCAAAGGCGATGAGGCCGGTCAGACGCTCCAGTCCGATCTGTTCCATGAGGGCACAACTCAAGTGACTTTCGGGTTTATTATAAACCCAAGGCGAGGCGCGTATCTACCTGTCATCACAGACGGCCCTGAAAGGACCCCCAAGATGACCGAAATGATGAAAGCCGTTCGCCAGCATGCCTTTGGCGGACCCGAGGTCCTGTCCTACGAGGACGCCCCGATCCCCAGACCCGCCCGGGGCGAGATCCGCATCCGCGTTATGGCCGCGAGCCTCAATCCTCCGGACTGGTACCTGCGGGACGGCTACCGCGCGCTCCCCCCGGAATGGCGGCCCGAGGGGGCGTTCCCCTTGATCCTCGGCACCGATGTTTCGGGCGTGGTCGATCTGGCCGGAGAGGGCGTGACCGGCTTCGCCCCCGGAGACGAGGTCTACGCCATGGTGCGCTTTCCCGATGCCCTCATGGAGGGGGCTGGCGCGCATGCCGAATATGTCACCGTTCCTGCCAATCAGGTCGGCCACAAGCCGGCGGGTATCGGTCACCAGCAGGCCGCCGGGGCGCCCATGTCCCTGCTGACCGCCTGGCAGTTCCTGGTCGAGCTTGGGCATGACGCCGCGAACCCGTTCCAGCCACAGGCCCATGCGCCGGTCCCGCTTGCGGGCAAGCGTGTTCTGGTCAACGGTGCCGCTGGCGGCGTCGGGCATCTGTCGCTTCAGATCGCCAAGTGGCGGGGCGCACATGTGATCGCGGTTGCCTCACACCGGCACGGGGATCTTCTGCGCGGGCTCGGCGCGGACGAGGTCGTCGACTATACGCAGGCGAAGCCCGAAGCGGTCTGCGCGGATCTGGATCTCGTGCTCGACTGTGTCGGCGGGGCCGCCGCTGCTCGGTTCCTGCGCTGCCTGAAGCCGGGCGGGGCGCTGTTCATCGTCAATCCGCTGGGATTCGACGGCCATGCCGAGGCGGACCGTCTTGGCGTGACCGTCTCCTCGACGCAGGTGCGCTCCAGCGGGGCCCAGCTTGATGCCGCGGCGCGTCTGCTGGACGACGGCACGGTCCGCGTGGTGATCGACACCGCCTTCCCGCTTGCCGACGCGGCGCATGCCCACCTGCGCGCCGCCGAGGGGCATATTCAGGGCAAGATCGTCCTGAGCGTCGCCTGACCGAAACGCGCCTCCGGGGCGAGGGGCAGGGCCCTTTCCCCGGAGGTCGAGCAAAGGAAATCCGCCATGACATCCAAGATCAACCACACTGCGGGCAGCCACGACTGGCTGACCATGGTCGGAGAGGTCCTGCAGGCTGCCGCGCGGTCAGCGGCGCTGCCTGACGATCTGAACCTGTCCTTTGTCGAGCACTACATCGACGGGTCCGAACTCTCCCCGGGACTTTTTCAGGGACTCCGGTTTGACATCAGGAACGGGGTGCCGGGCTTTTGCGTGGGTGTGGCGCCGCATGAGGTGGGGGACATTACCATCAAGGTGACCGCCTTGGTGGCGCAGAGGCTGAACCAGATCTACAGCTCCGACCCGGCCTATGCGCAGGTCCAAGAGGAAGCCCGTGCAAGCGGTGAGCTTTGCGTAAGCGGAGATCCCTCCAGGCTTGGCGCCTGGTTTGCCGCAGCCCATGACGACATCGTGCGCCGGACCGCAGGTTCGCCCCCGGCAGCGCCACGCGCTGCACCCTAGGTCTGGTTGCCGCTGCCACGCGAAGGAGCCCCTAGCGGCCCGCGTCGGGCGCGTCACGCCGAAGCGTGACCCGCGGGCCGACATCGGCTTGGTGGCCGACAATGCGACAGACTTTTCCGCGCACCGCGCTGCCACCGGCGTTGCAGGGGATCCCGCATGATGTTCTCGCAACGCGAGCCTGCCGCATAGTCACGGGGAGAAAACGCCACTTGATGGCCGGGCCGGGGGGCTCTGCCCCCGTCTGCGCGGGGCGCAGACTCCCCCGGGATATTTTTGGTCAGAAGAAGCGGCGGTCAGCTTTCGGGGCTGGCGCGGGGTTTGCGCGGGGCTTTCGCCTTGGCGGATTTTTCGGCGGGCGCGGCCTTGGCGGGTTTTTCGGGCTTTGCCGCAGCGGTCTTGGCGGGTTTTGCCGCCTTTGGTGCCTTAGGGGCCTTGGCCGCGGCGGACTTGCGGCGGCGGGGCTTGGCGGCGAGGGCCGCTTCGGCTTCGGCCCAGTGTTCTGCGGCGCGGCCCTCGGGGCGGCCTTCGGCGAGCCAGAGGAAATAGGCGGCCTCGGCCAGAGCCTGCGGGGAGAGCGGCGGCGGGGTTTCGCGGGAGGAGTGCGGATCGGACATGGGCGTGTCTTTCTGCTGGGGCGGCATGGGAAGGGCAGTCTGCCGGAAGGATGAGGAAAAAGACTGGCGCGGGGCGGGCGCGGGTCAATGCCGCAGGGCAGGCGCGCGCGGCCATCGGCGGGGCTTTGCCGAAGCGGGTGGCGGGGGCTGCGGCTTTGGGCTAAGCCCGGGCGCGGAGCGACGGGGCAGCGGGGACGGACATGCAGGCCAATATCTTCTGCATCAAATGGGGCACGGCCTTCGGGCCGGAATATGTCAACCGGCTCTATTCCGGGGTGCGGCGCAACATGGACCGCCCGGTGCGCTTTTTCTGCATGACCGAACACGGCGCCGGGCTGCATCCCGAGATCGAGGTGCTGCCGCTGCCGGTGGAGCCCTTTGCCGGGCCGATGGCGGCGGCGCTGGCGGTGGCCAACCGGCAGGGCGCCATGCGCAAGGTGTCGCTGTTCCGCCCCGGTCTGGTGCCCGATCTGGAGGGGCCCGTGCTCGGCTTCGATCTGGATGTGGTCATCACCGGGCCGCTGGGGCCGCTCCACGATCTGGCGCCGGGCACGGTGGCCATGCGCCATGACTGGGTGGAAAAGCGCAAGGGCCGCCCCACCGGCCATGGCTCGGTCTTCCGCTTCGATCCGGCGCAGCACGGCTTTCTTTACGAGGATCTGGCCCGCGCGCCCTATGCCGAGGTGGAACGCGCGCGCGGATCCGAACAGCGCTATACCAGCCACAAGGCGATGGACCGGGGCGTGTTCACCTATCTGCCGGATCCGTGGGTGGTGTCGTTCAAATATGACTGCAACCCGTTTCCGCGCAACTGGATCCACCCGCCGCGCCTGCCCGCCGAGGCCCGCGTGGTGTGTTTTCACGGTCATCCCAAGATGACCGAGGCGCTGGAGGGCTGGAACGGCAGCCTGATCCGGCATTCGAAGCCCTGCGGCTGGCTGCGGGAGCACTGGATCGACAGGACACGGGCGGATCTTGGCCCGGACTGGGCGTGAGGACGATCAAGACTAGGTCAGGACTGATCCTGACCCTGCGCATGGACTTGCCCCGCGCGCCGCGCACGGGGTAAGAGCGGGATCAACGTGAGAAACTTGAGGGAAGGGCTTAACGATGCGTCGCGTTGTGGTCACAGGGCTGGGGCTGGTCACGCCGCTGGCGGACGGGGTCGAAGAAAGCTGGGAACGGCTGCTGGCGGGGCAGTCGGGAGCCGGGCCGATCCAGCAGTTCGACACCGAGGGTCTGACCACGACCTATGCCTGTGAGGTCAAACGCGGCTCCGGCCCCGGCGAGTTCGATCCGGACCGCTACATGGAGCCCAAGGAGCAGCGCAAGGTCGACACCTTCATCCTGTTCGGCATGGCCGCCGCCCAGCAGGCGGTGGAGGACAGCGGCTGGAAACCCACCGCCCCCGAGGATCAGGAACGCACCGGCGTGCTGATCGGATCGGGTATCGGCGGGCTCAATTCCATCGCAAACACCGCCGTCATGATGGAAGAGAAGGGCCCGCGCCGCGTCTCGCCGTTCTTCGTGCCGGGGGCGCTGATCAACCTGATCTCCGGTCAGGTGTCGATCCGCTACGGCTTCCGCGGGCCGAACCATTCCGTGGTCACCGCCTGTTCCACCGGGGCCCATGCCATCGGTGATGCGGCGCGGCTGATCAGCTTCGGCGATGCCGACGTGATGGTGGCCGGGGGCGCCGAGGCGGCGATCTGCCGGATCGGCATTGCCGGGTTCAACGCCTGCAAGGCCCTGTCCACCAAGCGCGCGCATGAGCCGGAAAAGGCCAGCCGCCCCTATGATGCCGACCGCGACGGCTTCGTGATGGGCGAGGGCGCGGGCATCGTCGTGCTGGAAGAATACGAACACGCCAAGGCGCGCGGCGCCAAGATCTATGCCGAGGTGCTGGGCTATGGCATGTCGGGCGACGCCTATCACATCACCGCCCCCGCCGAGACCGGCGAGGGCGCGGAGCGGTCGATGCGCGCGGCGCTGCGCTCGGCCAACCTGCAGCCGCAGGACATCGATTACATCAACGCCCATGGCACCTCGACCATGGCGGATGTGATCGAGCTTGCGGCGGTGGAGCGGCTGATGGGCGATCACGCGCAGAACGTCACCATGTCCTCGACCAAATCCGCCACCGGCCATCTGCTGGGGGCGGCGGGCGCGATCGAGGCGATCTTCTCGATCCTTGCGATTCGCGATCAGGTGGCGCCGCCGACCATCAATCTGGACAATCCGGCGGTGGAAACGCCCATCGACCTTGCCCCCAATGCCAAACGTCCGCGCAAGATCGACCTTGCGCTCTCCAACAGCTTTGGCTTCGGCGGGACCAATGCCAGCGTGATCTTCGGAAAGGTGCGCTGAGATGTGGCGCCACATCGCCTCCAATGCGCTGACCTTCCTTGTCGTGCTGGTGTTTCTGGCGGGCGGTGTGCTGCTCTGGGCGCAGGAGGAATACAGCTCCGAAGGGCCGCTGGCGCAGCCCATCTGCCTGCAGGTGGCGCGCGGGTCCAACATGTCCCGCGTGTCGGAAGATCTGGCCGGGCAGGGGGCGATCTCGTCCGACGTGCTGTTCCGGCTGGGCGCGGATTACGAGAAAAAGACCGGCGATCTGAAGGCCGGATCCTATCTGGTGCCCGAACGCGCCTCGATGTCCGAGATTCTGGGCATCGTGACGCGCGGCGGCGCCTCGACCTGCGGGACCGAGGTGGTCTACCGCATCGGCGTCACCGCCGCCGAGGTGCAGGTGCGCGAGCTTGACCCCGCCACCGGGCGTTATGCCGAGGTGCTGGAATTCGATCCCGGCGCGGGCGAGGCCCCGGCGGAATACGAAAGCTTCAAGACCGGCTTGGGCACGCGGTTCCGCGTGGCGCTGGCCGAAGGCGTGACCAGCTGGCAGGTGGTGCAGGAACTGGGCCAGATCGACGTGCTGGAGGGCGAGGTGGCCGAACTGCCCGCCGAAGGCGCGCTGGCCCCCGACAGCTACGAGATCACGCCCGGCGACAGCCGCGCCGATCTGCTGGTGCGGATGCAGGAGGCGCAGCAGGCGATTCTGACGCAGGCGTGGGAGAACCGCGCCGAGGGCCTGCCCTATGAGACGCCGCAGGACGCGCTGACCATGGCCTCCATCGTCGAGAAGGAAACCGGCGGCGCCGAAGAGCGCCCGCTGGTGGCCAGCGTCTTCGTCAACCGGCTGGAGCGCGGGATGCGGCTGCAGACCGACCCCACGGTGATCTATGGCATCACCAATGGGCAGGGCGTGCTGGGGCGCGGCATCCGGCAGTCCGAACTGCGGGCAGAGACGCCCTACAACACCTATGTCATCGCGGGTCTGCCGCCGACGCCCATCGCCAATCCGGGCCGCGCCAGCATCGAGGCGGCGCTGAACCCGGCGGAGAGCGAGTTCATCTACTTCGTCGCCAAGACGCTGGATCCGGCGGACGGGCATAACTTCGCCACCAATCTTGACGACCATAACAGCAATGTCGCGGCCTATCGGCGGCTGGAGGCGGAACGCGCGGGCCAGTAAGGCCCGGGCCACAGCAGGCAAGCGGGGCCCTGCGGGACCCCGTTTCCCCTGCCGCGCGCGGGGCCGGGGCGCGGGCTTTACGTGGCGCGCGGCGCAGGCTAGGGTCGGGCCATGACCCAGCACCTGATCCTCCCGATCTGCTGCATTCCCTGCTGATCTTTCGGCGGGCCGGTCTTCTATTCCCATCCAGAAGCGAAGTTGCTACTCCCGCCGCGACCCCGTGCGAAGGAGCGCGCCATGGACATCTTTCTGACCAACAGCCGCAGCCGGACGAAGGAGCGGTTCACCCCGCTCGATCCCGCCAATGTGCGGGTCTATGTCTGCGGACCCACCGTCTATGACCGCGCCCATCTGGGCAATGCCCGCCCGGCCATCGTCTTTGACGTGCTGTCGCGGCTGCTGCGCCATGTCTATGGCGCCGAGCATGTCACCTATGTGCGCAATTTCACCGATGTGGATGACAAGATCAACGCCCGCGCCGCCGAGACCGGGCGCGACATCGCCGAGATCACCGAAGAGACCATCGGCTGGTATCTCGACGACATGGCGGCGGTCGGCGTGGCCGAGCCCGACCACATGCCGCGCGCCACGCGCTATATCGCGCAGATGGTGGTGATGATCGCGGATCTGATCGCCAAGGGCCATGCCTACGAGGCCGAAGGCCATGTGCTGTTCGCGGTGGAAAGCTATGCGGACTATGGCGCGCTGTCGGGCCGGTCGCTGGAGGACATGATCGCGGGCGCGCGGGTCGAGGTGGCGCCCTACAAGCGCAACCCGATGGATTTTGTGCTGTGGAAACCCTCTGCCGCCGGGCTTCCGGGCTGGGACAGCCCATGGGGCCGGGGCCGTCCGGGCTGGCATATCGAATGCTCGGCCATGGCGCAGGATCTGCTGGGCGCGTCTTTCGACATCCATGGCGGCGGCAATGACCTGATGTTCCCGCATCACGAAAACGAGATCGCGCAAAGCTGCTGCGCCCATCCCGAAGGCAGCTTTGCCAAGGTCTGGCTGCATAACGAGATGCTGCAGGTCGAGGGCCGGAAGATGTCCAAATCCCTGGGCAATTTCTTCACCGTGCGCGACCTGCTGGATCAGGGCATCCCCGGCGAGGTGATCCGCTTCGTCATGCTTTCCACCCATTACCGCAAGCCGATGGACTGGACGGCGGAGAAGGCAGAGGTTGCTGAAAAAAAGCTACGTCGGTGGCGCCGTTTAGCAAAGGGAGTAAATCCCGGTGCTGCGCTTCACGATGTCCTTGCGCCGCTGGCAGATGATCTGAACACCTCTCTCGTTCTCGATAGGCTGGACAGCTTGGCAAGGGCCATCGAGATGAACCAGACAGATCCCACGAAGGCGCGTTTCGCCCCTTCAATCGAAGATTTTGTCGCAACTGCAAATTTGCTCGGGTTGCTGCTCCCGGGAACTCACGACTGGTCGATGCAAGGTTTCGATCTGTCCGGCCTTGCGGCGCGGCTGGCCGAAATCCGCGCCACGGCCATGGAGACCAAGGATTTTTCCGAAGTGGACCGGCTCAAGGCGGCGCTGGTGGCGGCGGGGGTCGAGGTGCGCATGTCCAAGGCGGGTGTGGAGCTTGTGCCGGGGGCGGGGTTCGATGCCTCCGCGCTGGAGGGGCTGGAATGACCTCTGGCTTCTGTGCGGGACGGGACGCGGGGAGGGGGGCTGTCTGCCCCCCGCTCGGCCTTGCCGAGCCCCCCCGAGGATATTTGTGGCCAATGGAAACCGGGAGAGCGTGATGGGCGGCGAGCGGCTTTATCTTTACGACACCACGCTGCGCGACGGGCAGCAGACGCAGGGCGTGGCTTTCTCCACCGCCGAGAAGCTGCGCATCGCGCAGGCGCTGGACGCGCTGGGGGTCGATTACATCGAAGGCGGCTGGCCCGGCGCCAACCCCACCGACAGCGCGTTTTTCGAGGAGGTGGGCGCGACCCGCGCCACGCTTACCGCCTTTGGCATGACCAAGCGCGCCGGGCGGTCCGCCGAAAATGACGATGTGCTGGCCGCCGTGCTGGATGCGCGCACGCCTGCGGTCTGTCTGGTGGGCAAGACGCATCTGTTTCAGGTGACCGAGGCGCTGGGGATCACTGGCGAGGAAAACCTTGAGGCGATCCGCGCCTCGGTCGCGCATGTGGTGGCGCAGGGGCGCGAGGCGCTGTTTGATGCCGAGCATTTTTTTGACGGCTATGCCGGGGATGCGGAGTATGCCGTGGCCTGTCTGGAGGCGGCGCTGGCGGCAGGGGCGCGCTGGGTGGTGCTGTGTGACACCAATGGCGGCACCATGCCCGGGCAGATCGGCGCGGTGGTGGCGGATCTGATCGCGCGCGGCCTGCCGGGCGACCGGCTGGGCATCCACACCCATAACGACACCGAACAGGCGGTGGCGGGCAGTCTTGCGGCGGTGGAGGCGGGCGTGCGACAGGTGCAGGGCGCGCTCAACGGGCTGGGCGAGCGTTGCGGCAATGCCAACCTGACCTCGCTCATCCCGACGCTTCTGCTGAAGCCGCCCTTTGCCGGGCGGTTCGACATCGGCGTGACCGAGGCGGCGCTGGAGGGGCTGACCCGGGTCAGCCGGATGCTGGACGAGATCCTGAACCGGGTGCCGCTGCGGCAGGCGCCTTATGTCGGCAGTTCGGCCTTTGCCCATAAGGCGGGGCTGCATGCCTCGGCCATCCTCAAGAACCCTGCGACCTATGAGCATGTGGATCCGGCGCGGGTGGGCAACCGCCGGGTGATCCCGATGTCCAATCAGGCCGGGCAGTCGAACCTGCGCCGCCGTCTGGCGGAGATGGGGCTGGAGGTGCCGCGCGACGCCCCCGCGCTGGGGCGCATCCTTGAGCGGATCAAGGCGCGCGAGGCGGAGGGCTATACCTATGACACCGCGCAGGCCAGTTTCGAGCTGCTGGCCCGCGAGGAGCTGGGCTGCCTGCAGGAGTTTTTCGAGGTGGAGCGCTACCGCGTCACCATCGAGCGGCGGCGCGACGCTCAGGGACGCCGGGTGACGCTGTCAGAGGCGGTGGTGGTGGTGCGCATCGATGGCGAGCAGACGCTGTCGGTGTCGGAAAGCCTAGATGCGGCGGGCTGCGATCAGGGGCCGGTCAATGCGCTGTCAAAAGCGCTGGCCAAGGATCTGGGCCGCTACCAGTCGGTGATCGACGACATGCGGCTGGTGGATTTCAAGGTGCGCATCACCCAAGGCGGCACCGAGGCGGTGACCCGGGTCATCATCGACAGTCAGGATGGCATGGGGCGGCGCTGGCAGACCGTGGGGGTCAGCGCGAACATCGTCGACGCCTCGTTCGAGGCGCTGCTGGATGCGGTGCGCTGGAAGCTGATCCGCGACTGCGGGGCGGGGCCTGCGGCATGAGCGGGGCTTTGGGGTTCGATGCGGATGTGACCGCCTGCGCCGGTCTGGTGGAGCGGGGCGATCCTGACCGGTTCGCCGCCGTCATGGCGGCGCCTGCGCCGCAGCGGCCCGGGCTTTTTGTGCTATATGCCTTCAACCTTGAAGTGGCGCGGGCGCCCTGGGCCACGCAGGAGCCGCTGATCGCGGAGATGCGGGTGCAGTGGTGGGCCGATGTGCTGGCGGAGATCGCCTCGGGCGGGGGGGTGCGGCGGCACGAGGTGGCCACGCCGCTGTCGCGGCTGCTGGATGCCGAAGGCGCGCGGCTGCTGATGCCGGTGGTCGAGGCGCGGCGGCGCGATGCCGCCCGCGAGCCGATGGCGGATGTGGCGACCCTGCGCGCCTATCTGGCCGAGACCGGCGGCGCGCTGCTGTGGGGGGCGGCACGGGCGCTGGGATCGGCGCACGAGGCGCGGGCCCGCGCGGCGGGGACACGCTCGGCCCTGGCCAATTACCTGCTGGCGGTGCCGGAATTTCTGGCGCGCGGGGTCAACCCGCTGCCCGCGATGACCGAGGCGGAGTTTGCGGCGCTGCTGCGCGGACATCTGGAGGGCGTGTCGGGGCAGGCGGACCGGCCGCTGCGCATTGCCGAGCTGGCCTGCTGGCGCGCGCCGGGGATCCTGCGCCGGGCGCTGCGCGATCCGGCGGCGGTGCCCGAGGGTCGGCTGGGCGGGCCGGAGGTGCTGCGCCGCCTGTCGCTGCTGCGCCGGGGGCTGCTGCTTTAGCGGGCTCAGCTCTGGGGGGCGCTGTCGCGCGGGCGCAGCACCAGCCAGATCAGCGCGGCGCCCGCCAGCACCAGAAACGGCGCCATGGCGAGGTTGACGGCGGTCCAGCCCGCCTGTGCCGTGCCGCCCGAGCAGTTCATCAGCCCGCCCGAGGCGAGCGAGGCGAAGGTGACGCCGCCGAAGACCAGAAGGTCGTTGAGCCCCTGCATCCGCCCTCGCTCCGCCGCCGTATGCGCCCCCGCCAGCATGGACGTGGCGCCGATGAAGCCGAAATTCCAGCCGATCCCCAGAAGCACGAGGGCCACGAAGAAATTCTCGAGCGCGACGCCGGTCAGCGCGACCCCGCCCGCAGCGGCGAGAATCATCAGGCCGATCGCCATGATGCGTTCGACGCCGAAGCGCGCGATCAGATGGCCGGTGACGAAAGAGGGCGCGAACATCGCCAGCACATGCGCCGTGACCACATTGGCGGCATCCGAGGTCTCGTAGCCGCAGCCCACCACCGCCAGAGGGGTCGAGGTCATCACGAGGTTCATCAGCGCGTAGCTGACCATGCCGCAGATCACCGCCACGGCGATGCGGGGCGTGGCCAGCAGTTCCAGCGCGCTGCGCCCGCGCGGGGCATCGGCATCGGGCTTGGGCGGGCGCGGAATGTCGAGGAACAGGAAGAGCAGCGAGCCCACGAGGTTGATGGCGATGACCGCGCCATAGGTGCCCAGAAACGGCACCACATAGGCCCCCGCCGTCAGTTTCACCAGCTGCGGGCCGATGATGGCCGAGGCGAGCCCGCCCGCCATGACATAGGAAATGGCCTTGGGGCGGAAGGCCTCGGGGGCGGTGTCGGCGGCGGCGAAGCGGTAAAAGCCCTGTGCCGACATGTAGAGCCCGGTGAGCAGGCTGCCCGCGAGGAAGATCGGGAAGGAATGCAGGTAAAGCCCCACCGCACCGACCACGCCGCCCAGCGTGCCGCCGAGCGTGCCGAGCAGGAAGCCCGCGCGCCGTCCGAAGCGCTGCATGAAGGCCGAGACCGGCGTCGCCGACAGCATGGAGCCCAGCACGATCAGCGAGATCGGCAGGGTGGCGAAGCAGGGATTGGTGGCCAGCGACTGCCCCGCCAGCCCGCCGATGGTGAAGATCATCGGCATCTGCGCGCCCAGCAGCGCCTGCGCCAGAACAAGCACGGTGACGTTGCGGGTGGCGCGGGAGGGGGCTTGGCTGCTCATGCGCATATCGGTAGGCGCAAGCCGCGGCTGGAGCAAGAGCCATGGCTGTGCGAAGGTGCCGCAGGCCGGGGGCGCTGCCCCCGGACCCCCGGGATATTTTGACCAAGAAGAAGGAGCGGACATGGCGGGCCGCATCATCACCAGCGAGGCCTGCGTGGCGGAGGGGGCGGCGTGGCTGGCGGCGGCCGAGCCGCGTTTTGCCCATGCGCTGGATCTGACCGGGCCGCTGCCGCTGCGGCGCCGGGAGGACGGGTTTGCGCAGCTTCTGTCGGCCATCGTCAGCCAGCAGGTCAGCGTGGCCTCGGCCCGGGCGATCTGGGCGCGGCTGGAGGGGGCGGGCATGGTGACGCCTGCGGCGATCCTTGCGGCGGATCCGGAGGCGCTGCGCGGGCTGGGCCTGTCGCGGCAGAAGGCGGGCTATGCACAGGCGCTGGCGGCGGCAGGCATTGATTTTGACGCGCTGCGCGAGGCGCCCACCGAGCAGGTGGTGGCGGATCTGACGGCGGTGAAGGGCATCGGGGTCTGGACCGCCGAGATCTATGCGATGTTCTCGCTGGGCCATGCCGATGTTTTTGCGCCCGGCGATCTGGCCCTGCAGGAAGGCGCGCGGCTGCTTTTTGATCTGGAGGAGCGGCCAAGGGAGCGCGGCCTGCGCACCATGGCCGAGGCGTGGAGCCCGTGGCGGGCAGTTGCGGCGCGCGCGCTCTGGGCCTACTACCATGTGCAAAAGCAGAGGGAAGGGATAGCATGACCCGTGTTCTGAAGGCTGGCCGCAAAGAGGCCCTGTCCGGGGAGACCCGGTCCTGCGTGGTGTTCCTGCATGGCTATGGCGCCAATGGCGCCGATCTGCTGGGGCTGGCCGATCCGCTGGCGGAGCATCTGCCCGACACGCTGTTTGTCGCCCCCGACGCGCCCGAGGCCTGTGCCGGGGCGCCGTTCGGGTTCCAGTGGTTTCCGATTCCGTGGATCGACGGATCCTCGGAGGAGGAATCGATGCAGGGCATGGCCCGCGCGGTGCGGGATCTGGACGCGTTTCTGGATGCGCTGATGGTGGATCAGGATCTGATGCCCGAACAGGTGGCGCTGGTCGGGTTTTCGCAGGGCACGATGATGGCGCTGCATGTGGCGCCGCGCCGCGAGGACGAGCTGGCGGGCGTGGTGGGCTTTTCCGGGCGCCTGCTCGACCCTGAGTCGCTGGCGGACGAGGTGCAGAGCCGCCCGCCGGTGCTGCTGCTGCATGGCGACGAGGATGACGTGGTGCCGGTGCAGTCGCTGCCCGCCGCCGTGGAGGCGCTGCAGGAGGCGGGCTGGAAAGAGGTCTATGCCCATGTGATGCAGGGCACCGCCCATGGCATCGCGCCCGACGGGCTGGGCGTGGCGCTGGCCTTCCTGCGCGACAAGTGCGGATTCTGAGCCTCACGCCCCCGGCATTGGCCCTGTCTTGTCATGCCGCTGTCATGGGCATGACCTATCCACAGGGCAGTCACCGCATATAGCGAGGCTTGCCAGAAGTCTCCCGCGATATATAGTGGCTGGGATGCTGGGGCGGGTGGTCCCGCTCTGGTGCTTGACGGCAAGCAGACAGGGCGGGGGACGAGTCACCCATGGACGGCGATTTCAGAACACATTTCGTGAGGGAACCGGCGGCGCTGCGGAACCACCCGGCGCTGGTGCTGAACGCGGATTATCGGCCGCTGTCCTACTATCCTCTGTCCTTATGGCCTTGGCAGGAGGCGGTGAAAGCGGCCTTCCTCGACAGGGTCGACATCATCGCCGAATATGACGAGGAGGTGCGAAGCCCCTCGATGACGCTGAAAATTCCCAGCGTCGTGGTGCTGAAAGATTACGTCAAACCCAGAAAGCGCGTGGCCTTCACGCGCTTTAATCTTTTTCTGAGGGATGAATTCCGCTGCCAGTATTGCGGCAGCAAGGGCGATCTGACCTTTGACCATGTGGTGCCCCGCGCCAGTGGCGGCATCACCAGCTGGGAGAACGTGGTGGCGGCCTGTTCGCCCTGCAACCTGCGCAAGGGGTCGAAATCGCTGCGGCAGGTGGGTATGAGCCTGCGCAAGCCGCCGCGCCAGCCCGGCGCCTCCGAGCTGATGAATGTGGGCCGGAAGTTCCCGCCCAACCATCTGCACGAAAGCTGGATGGATTTCCTGTACTGGGATGCCGAACTGCAGGCCTGAACGGCCCGCAGCCGCGGGTCATGTCTGCCGGCAGGGGAGGGGGGCCGCGCGCCGCATCCGGGCTCGTCACATAAAAACGCCGGGCAGGGCCCGGCGTCTGATGGCTGGTCTGTGGTGGGCTGCCCTCAGGCGGCGGGATCCGACGGGGCTGCGGCAGGCGCGCCTGCGGGTGCTGCACCACCTTTGCCCTTGCTGGACAGCGGATCGTCGGCGCGCTGCACGGAGCCTTCGAAGTGGGCGCCGGATTCGATCGCGATGGTCTTGTGGATGATGTCGCCTTCGACGCGCGCGGTGGCGGTCAGGCGGACCTTCAGCCCGCGCACCCGGCCCACGATGCGGCCATTGACCACCACGTCATCGGCGATGACCTCGCCCTTGATGGTGGCGGTTTCGCCCACGGTCAGCAGATGGGCGCGGATGTCGCCCTCTACCGTGCCTTCGACCTGAATGTCGCCGGTGGTCTTGAGGTTGCCGGTGATGTGCAGATCGCTGGACAGGACCGAGGCTGCCGGCTTCGGCTTGGGTGCGGACGGCTTGAAATCGGACCCGGAGCGCGGCGGCAGATCCGGCGTCGCGGTCTTGACCGAGCTGTCCTCGGTCTTGGGTCCGGGCTCGTTGATCTTGCTCTTAGAAAACATCGTTTGCAGCCTTGATGTAGATCATGGGATTGACAGCTTCACCGCCGACACGAACCTCGTAATGGAGATGGGTGCCCGTCGAGCGTCCTGTATTCCCCATAGCACCAACCTGCTGCCCGCGCGAGACCCTTTCCCCCACCTTCACGGTGATTTTGGACATATGGGCATAGCGCGTCTCGATGCCGAACTCGTGCTGGATCTTCACCAGACGGCCATATCCGGACATCCAGCCCGCGAAAGTGACCACGCCATCGGCGGTGGAATAGATCGAGGTGCCGTGCGGAGCGGCAAAATCGGTGCCTTCGTGCATGCGGCCCCAGCGGCGGCCAAAGCCCGAGGTGAAGCGGAACGCATCTTTCAGCGGCACGGCGAAGGGCGCCTTTTCAGCGGCGATGCGATAGAGGTTGAGCCGGTCCATCTGCCCCAGAATGCGGTTGGCGCGTTCGGTATCGGCGGAAGGTTCCTCGCCCCGGGTCGAGAAGGTCAGCGGGGTCAGCGGGCCGCCCTGACCGGTATAGCCCTTGCGCACTTCGGAAATGATGCGGTCGGGATCCATGCCTGCGGAGGTGAACATCTTGTCCAGCGGCTTGACCGAGACGGTCATCGCCTCTTCGAGCTGGCGGAAGATCAGGTCGTTCTTTTCTTCCATCAGCTTGAGGTCGGTGGCCATCTGGTCGGCGCGCACCAGCGCGTCCTGCGCGTCGGCCACCACCTGATCGCGCTCCTGCGCGGTGCGGGCCAGCGCCTCGGACAGAAGGTCCATGGTGCCGTCGGCTTCGGCGGCGGTGGCGGTGCCGTCCTGCGTTTCCGCCTCAAGCGCTGCGACGCGGCCTGCGGCATCCTCGCGCTGTTTCATCGCGGTGCGCAGCGTGGTCTGGATCACGTCGATCCCGGTTTCCAGCTCGCGGCGGCGGGTTTCGCTGTCCAGAAGCTGCGACTGCATTTCCGACACCTGCGTCAGCGCGGTGTTGAACCGCTCCTGCGCCGCCAGCGCTTCCGCGGCGCGGCGGTCGCGTTCGCGGGAGATTTCATTGAGACGCTGCTGGTAGGTCACCTGATCGCGCCGCGCCTGTTCGCGGAAATTCCCGGCGCTGATGCTGTCCATCAGCAGGATCGCGGTGGCGATGATGGTCCAGGAGACAAGAAGGCCTCCTCCCGCAAAGGCCAGAGCCTGTGTGCCCGGCCTCAGGCGGATGAAACGAGTGTCGGAGTCCGACCTAAGAAAGAGCCGACGTTCCGGAAAGAAGCGCTCCATGAATGCATGGAGTCGTATCGCGAGCCGCGTTCGCACCTGTCTGTCCCTTGTTCCGTCCCTACCTTCGGTGCTCGGTTCCCCAAAAACTCCGGCACCTTGGGAAAAGGGCAGTACCAGACAGAGGGCATTACGCAAGAATTTTGGACCTGTGGCGCGGAAGTGACGGCAGATCCGCGCCTAGGCGGCGAGAATCCGCCGAAATCACGCGTTTATGACAGAAACATGATATCTGCTCAGGCGTCCGCCGACTCGACCAGCGGCCAGTAGAAATCCAGGGGCAGTCCGGCCTCGGCGCGCTTTTCATCATTGAAGGGCGGCTTCAGGTTGCCGTGGAAATAGGTGCGCACCAGTTTGTGGAACACGTCGCGCGGATCCAGATCGTGCCTGCCGCAGAGAAAATGGAACCATTTGGAGCCATAGGCGACATGGCCCACCTCTTCGGCATAGATGGTTTCCAGCGCGGCAACGGCGCCGCTATTGCCCGCCTTGCGGAAATGTTCGATCATGCCCGGCGTCACGTCGAGCCCGCGCGCCTCCAGCACCATGGGCACCACGGCAAGGCGGCCCATCAGGTCTTCGGCGGTGTCTTCGGCGGCGCGCCACATCCCGGCATGGGCGGGCAGGGCGCCGTAAAAACTGCCCTCCGCCTCAAGACAGTCGCACATCAGGTTGAAATGTTTGCTTTCCTCGTCGGCGGCTTTCACCCAGTCGTCATAGAATCCGGGCGGAAACGGCACATCGGTAAAGCGCGCAAGGATGTCCCAGTGCAGATCCACGGCGTTGAGTTCGATATGCGCCACCGCATGCAGCAGGGCGATGCGGCCCTGCGGGCTGCCGGGCTTGCGCTTGGGCACCTCGCGCGGGTCCAGCAGGGCGGGCGCCTCGGGGCGGGCCGGGCGCAGTGGCGGCGTGGCCTGTCCCACCGGCAGCGGCGTGCCCGCCGCGCGCGCGGCGAACCACGCGGCGGCATGGGCGCGCGACTTGGCGGTCTTTTCGCGGCCATCGGCGGTGGTCAGAACGTCCACCGCCATCTCTGCAAGGCTGGTCATAGGGCTTTTGCCGCCTCCAGCACCGCCTCGGCATGGCCGGGCACCTTCACCTTGCGCCATGCCTGCGCGATGCGCCCCTCGCCGTCGATCAGGAAGGTGGAGCGTTCGATCCCCATGAAGGTCTTGCCATACATGCTTTTCTCTTTCCACACGCCATAGGCGGCGCAGGCCGTGGCGCCTTCGTCGGACAGCAGCGGCACGGTCAGCGCCTTCTTGCGCATGAATTTTTCGTGGCTTTCCAGACTGTCGGCAGAGATGCCAAACACCCGGATACCGGCGGCATCAAACTCGGGCAGCAGGCGGGTGAAATCCTGATTTTCCACGGTGCAGCCCGAGGTGTCGTCGCGCGGATAGAAAAACAGCACCACCGGCGCAGGGCGCAGCGCGGACAGCGTGACCGTCTCGCCCCCCGTGGCTGGCAGGGTGAAATCGGGGGCCAATTCGGACGTGATCTCGGACATGGGAAGCTCCAACACTTGGGTCGCAAGTTCCGGCCTATGGGCTAGAACGGATGGGAGCAAGTGTAACCGCGAAAGACGGCATTTCCAGTGACGGACCACCCTTCTCCTGTAAAACTTGCCCCGCGCCGCCGCTGGCACTGGCGTCTGATGAAAGGCTGCCTGCTGGGGGTCGTGCTGCTGGTGGCGCTGGCCACGGGGATGCTGTGGTATGCGATGGGGCGCACGATGTCGGCGCCCGTCTGGCTGCGCGACCAGATCGAGTCGCGGCTGGCCGTGGCGCTGCCCGGCTTTCAGGTCGATTTCGGCGATCTGCGCCTGCAGCTGCAGGGCGAGGGGCTGACCCGCATCGCGCTGAGCGATGTGGCGGTGCGCAGCCCGACCGGCGCGCAGATCGCGGTGCTGTCCGATCTGGAGGTGGGGCTGGCGCCGACGCGGCTGCTGCTGGGCCAGTATGAGCTGCGCGAGGTGCGGCTGACCGGCGCCATGCTGACCATGCGCCGCGACGAGGAAGGCCGCATCGGGCTGGCGCTGGGCGATGTCTTCGCCGCCGACACGCCCGCGCCCGACCTGCCCACCATCATCGCGCAGCTGGATCAGCTTGCCGCCGATCCGCGGCTGGCGGGGCTGTCCTTGGTGGCCGCCGAGGCGCTGACCATCCGCTATGAGGATGCGCGGGCCGGGCGCGGCTGGACAGCGGATGGCGGGCGGCTGCAACTGACCCGCGACGCAGGGTCGCTGAGGCTGTCGGGGGATGTGGCGCTGCTGGGGCAGGGCGATGTGGCGGCGACGCTGGCGCTGAATGCCGACAGCCTGATCGGGCAGACCAGCGCGCGGTTCGGCATGAACCTTGAGGGGCTCGCGGCGCAGGACATCGCCAGCCAGAGCCCGGCGCTGGCATGGCTGAACGGGCTGCGCGCGCCGATCTCTGGCGCGCTGCGCGGCGAGATGGCGGCGGACGGCGCGCTGGGGGCGCTCAGCGCCACGCTGCAGATCGGCAAGGGCGTGCTGCAGCCGCGCCCCGAAACCCGCCCGATCCGGTTCGAGGGCGCGCGCAGCTATTTCTCCTATGATCCGGCCACTGCCACGCTGCAGTTCGACGAAATCTCGGTCACCAGCCGGTTCGGCACGCTGGTCACCGATGGCCGCGCGGTGCTGGGCGACATCCGCCGCGGCATGCCGCAGGAAATGGTGGGGCAGTTCCGCATCTCCCGGCTGGAGGCTGATCCGGCGGGGGTCTTTGCCACGCCGCTGAAACTGGCGGGGGCGGAACTGGACTGGCGGCTGAGCTTTGCGCCCTTCCGCTTTGAGCTTGGCCGTCTGCGCATCGCTGACGCCGCGCTGCCGCTGCGCGCCAGCGGCGTGCTGGCGGCAGAGCAGGGCGGCTGGCGGCTGGCGGTGGATGCCCGGCTCGACAGCGCCACGCCCGAGCAGATCCTTGCGGTCTGGCCTGCCAGCGCCCTGCCGCCCACGCGCAGATGGGTGGCCGAGAACATCCATGCCGGGCGGCTGCGCGACGCGCTGGTGTCGCTGCGGCTGGAGCCGGGCGGCACGCTGGAGCCCTATCTGGACATACGCATCGAAGGCGTGGAGCTCAGCTATTCGCCGTCGCTGCCGCGGCTGATGGAGGCCGAAGGGCAGGTGAGTTTCTATCAGAACCGTCTGTCCGCCACGGTGGACAGTGGCCGCCTGATCCCGCCCGAAGGCGGCGAGATCGACGCGTCGGGATCAAGCTTTGTCATCCCCGACCTGCGCGAGCGGCCCAATATCGGCGAGGTCAATGTGGTGGCCCGCGGCCCGCTGGTGGCGGCGCTGTCCTATCTTGACCAGCCGCCGCTGGAGATCATGACCAAGGCCAACAAGCCCGTCACGCTGGGATCGGGCAGTGCCGAGATCACCGGGCAGGTGGTGCTGCCGCTGGAACCGCATGTCCCGCGGGAGGCGGTGACGGTCCGCGCCACCGCCGTGCTGCGCGATGTGCAAAGCGACCAGATCGTGCCGGGCCGGGTGCTGCAGGCCGAGCGGCTGGATGTGGCGGTGGATGACACGCAGGTGGCGGTCACCGGCAGCGCCGATCTGTCCGGCGTGCCCTTCACCGGCACATGGACGCAGCCGCTGGCGCCGGGGATGGCGGGCCGGGTCGAAGGCGATGTGGTGCTGTCCGATGCGGTGGCCCGCGCGCTGGGGATCGGCCTGCCTGCGGGCACCTTTTCGGGGCAGGGGGTGGGCCGGGTGGGCATCGACCTGCCCCCGGGCGAGGTGCCAAGTTTTGCGCTGCGCTCCGATCTGGCGGGGCTGGGGGTGGCGCTGCCGCAGATCGGCTGGCGGCTGTCCGAAGGCGGCACCGGCACGCTGGAGGTGGCGGGCCGTCTGGGCGCGCCGGTGACGGTGGACCGGCTGGCGCTGCAGGCGGCGGGGCTGCGCGCCGAAGGCTCGGTCTCGCTGAACGCCGATGGCAGCTTTGACCGGCTGTCGCTGCCGGTGCTGCAGGCGGGCGACTGGCTGCAGGGCGGTGCGGTGCTGACCGGGCGGGGCCGCAATGCCGTGCCCGCCGTGGCGCTGCGCGGCGCGCTGCTGGACATGCGCCGCGCCCCGCTTGGCGCGGGCGGGGGCGGCGGTGGCGGCGCGGCGGGCGGCCCGGTCGAGGTGGCGGTGGATCGGCTGCAGGTGACGGACAGCATCGCGGTGGAGGGGTTTCAGGGCAGCTTTGACACGTCGGGCGGGCTGACGGGCAGCTTTACCGGGCGTGTCGGCGGGCGGGCGCCCATCAGCGGCGATGTGGTGCCGCGCAACGGCGCCAGCGCGTTTCGGATCCGCAGCCGCGACGCGGGCGACGTGCTGAAAGGCGCGGGGATTTTCCAGAACGTGCAGGACGGTCTTTTCGACATGACGCTGGTGCCGGTGACGGGGCAGGCGGGCACCTATGACGGGCTTCTGCGCATCGAAGGCGCGCGGCTGCAGAAGAACAACGTGGCGGTGGCGCTGCTGGACGGGCTCAGCATCGTCGGCATCCTCGACCAGCTGAACGGGCCGGGCATCTTCTTCAACGAGGTGGAGGCGCGGTTCCGCATGACCCCCGACCTTATCACCCTGACCCGGGCAAGCGCCGTGGGCCCGTCCATGGGCATCTCGATGGACGGGTACGCCAATCTGGGCACCGGCATGATGGATCTGCAGGGGGTGCTGTCGCCGATCTATATCCTGAACGGGCTCGGGCGGGTCTTTGCCCGCAAGGGCGAGGGGCTGATCGGGTTCAATTTCAACCTGCGCGGCGCCATGACCCAGCCGCAGGTCAGCGTGAACCCGCTTTCGGTCTTCACCCCCGGCATGTTCCGTGACATCTTCCGCCGCCCGCCCCCCACCATAGACCAAGGGAACTGACCGCGATGCTGCTTTCGGATTTCGACTTTCCGCTGCCGGAGGATCTGATCGCCACGCGCCCGGCCAGCCCGCGCAGCGCCGCGCGCCTGCTGGTGGCGGAAGGCGCGCGCCTCACCGATGCCGTGGTGCGCGACCTGCCCGACTGGCTGCGCCCCGGCGACCGGCTGGTGCTGAACGACACGCGGGTGATTCCCGCGCGGCTGTCGGGGCTGCGGCACCGCCATGGCGCGCAGGGCGACACGGCGGCGCAGATCGAACTGACCCTGCTGGAGCCGCGCCCCGGCGGGCTTTGGGCCGCACTGGTCAAGCCGCTGAAAAAGCTGCGCGAGGGCGAGACGGTGGTGCTGTCGGACGAGCTGTCCGCCACGCTGGAGGGGCGCGAGGACGGGCAGGGCCTGTTCCGCTTCAACCTGACGGGCGAGGATTTCGACGCGGCGCTGGCGCGGGCCGGGGCGATGCCGCTGCCGCCCTATATCGCCGCCAAACGCCCCGCCGACGAGCAGGACAAGACCGATTACCAGACCGTCTGGGCCCGGCATTCCGGCGCCGTGGCCGCGCCGACCGCCAGCCTGCATTTCGACGCGCCCCTGCTTGCGGCGCTGGAGGCGCGCGGCGTGAGCTTCACCCATGTGACGCTGCATGTGGGGGCAGGCACCTTCCTGCCGGTCAAGGTCGAGGACGTGACCACCCACCGCATGCATGGCGAATGGGGCGAGGTCACGGCGCAGGCCGCCGCCGAGATCGCCGCGACCAAGGCGGCGGGCGGGCGGGTGATCCCGGTGGGCACCACCGCGCTGCGCCTGATCGAGACGGCGGCGCGCGACAGCGGGCAGGTCGTGCCATGGCAGGACATCACTGACATCTTCATCTATCCCGGCTTCACCTTCCGCGCCGCCGACGCGCTGATGACCAATTTCCACCTGCCCAAATCCACGCTGATGATGCTGGTGGCGGCCTTCATGGGCAAGGCGCGGATCGACCGGGTCTATGCCCATGCGCTGGCGGAACGGTATCGCTTCTTTTCCTATGGCGATGCCTCGCTGCTGATCCCCTGACAGCACCACAGCGGATCCGCAGCGCCGCCGGAGGGCAAAACGGCCAAGATGCGACGCGCGCTGGCTTTTCCCCGCCCTGCGCTCCGTCCTGCCCGCGCCGCTGCCGCGCCTGCTTTGCACGATGCTGCTATTGCGGGCAGTTCGGGGTTGCGCCGGGGCGCGGGCACAGGCAGGCCTGAGGGCGGACAGCCCCGGATTCGGGGAAACCTGTGGCCCGCTTGCAAACGGAGACAGACATGCGCGAGGTTCTGAGAAACTCCTGGGCCCTGCTTCTGGGCATCATGCTGCTCATGGTAGGCAACGGTCTGCAGGGCTCTCTGCTGGGGGTCCGGGGCGGGCAGGCGGGCTTTTCCGCCCTGTCCATGTCGCTGGTCATGTCGGGCTATTTCGCGGGCTTCCTTGTCGCCTCGCGCATGACGCCGGGGATGATCCGCCGTGTCGGCCATGTGCGGGTCTTCGCCGCGCTGGGCTCGTTCATCTCGGCGGTGCTGATCCTTTATCCCGCCTTTCCGCATCCGGCGGTCTGGATGGTCGAACGCATGATCATCGGCTTCTGTTTCTGCGGGGTCTATGTCACCGCCGAAAGCTGGCTCAACAACGCCTCGACCAACGAGAACCGGGGGCAGGCGCTGTCGGCCTACATGATCGTGCAGATGGTCGGCATCATCTCGGCGCAGGCGATCCTGCTGATCCCCGACCCCTCGGGCTTTCTGCTCTTCGTGATTCCCTCGGTGCTGGTGTCCATCGCCTTCGCGCCGATTCTGCTGTCGATCTCGCCGACACCGGCCTTTGACAGCACCAAACCCATGAGCCTGCGCGAGCTTTACCGCGTCTCGCCGCTGGGCGTCACCGGCATGTTCCTGCTGGGCGGCGTGTTCTCGGCGCAGTTCGGCATGGCAGCGGTCTATGGCTCCGAAGCCGGGCTGCGGCTGGGCGAGATCTCGATCTTTGTCGCCAGCTTCTATGTGGGCGCGCTCATCACGCAATATCCGCTGGGCTGGCTGTCGGACCGCATGGACCGCCGCCAGCTGGTCGCCATGGTGGCGGCGGTGGGCGGGATCGCGGCGGTGGTCGCGGTCACGGCGGGCGGCAATTTCCCGGTCCTGCTGGCGGCGGCCTTCCTGATCGGTGGCGCCTCCAACCCGCTCTATTCGCTGATCATTGCCCATACTAACGACTTCCTGAAGTCCGAAAACATGGCCTCCGCCTCGGCGGGGCTGCTGTTCATCAACGGCTGCGGCGCCATCGCGGGCCCGATCATCACCGGCTACATGATGGAACTGATGGGCCCGGGCGGCTATTTCGTGCTGATCGCCGTGCTGATGCTGGGGCTGACCGCCTATGCGGGCTGGCGGATGACCCGCCGCGCGGCCCCTTCGGTGGAAGAAACCAGCAGCTATACGCCGGTGGCGCCCACCGGCTCGCCGGTTGCGCTGGAAGTGGCGCAGGAAGTGGCGATCGAGGCGGCGGAATCCGCCGCCGAAGCCGCCGAAGCCGCCGCCGAAGCCGAAAATACCCGCGCGCAGCCCGGCCAGTAGCGCCTTGGCCGGGGTCCGTCGCAGGTTCTGTCGCAATTGACAGAAAACGTGACTTCTGATGTTGGCTTGGAAAACTGTAAACTTTCCATGACGACCATCAGGCATTGCAAAAAAGGACCCGGACAGGTGGACAACGTGAAATCGCCCGAGGAGATCCTCTCGTTCTGGCTCGACGAGGTGGGAGAGGCGAAATGGTATGTGGCAGAGGAGGCGCTGGACGCCACGGTCCGTGACCGGTTTCTGACCACATGGGAGGCGGCGATGGAGGGCCGCTTCGGCCTGTGGCTGACCCATCCCACCGGCGCGCTGGCCTATGTCGTGCTGCTGGACCAGTTCCCCCGCAACATGTTCCGCGACAGCGCGCGCGCCTTTGCCTCCGACGGGGTCGCGCTGGCGGCGGCCAAGCAGGCGATCCATCGCGGCTGGGATCTGCGGATCGACGAGCCCGCACGGCAGTTCTTCTACCTGCCGCTGATGCATTCGGAAAACCTTTGCGATCAGGACCGCTGCATCCGCCTGATGAAGGAGCGGATGCCGCAGACCGGCGCCTCCAACCTGCTGCATGCCCGCGCGCATCGCGAGGTGATCCGCAAGTTCGGGCGCTTCCCCACCCGCAACGCCGCGCTCTCCCGCCCCTCCACGGCGGCGGAATCCGGCTATCTCAGCGATGGCGGCTATGGCGCCACGGTGCGCCGCCTGCAGGCCGAAGCCGCCTGACCGCCCCGCGCTTCCCGACCCGGCCACCTTCGCGGCCGGGTCTTTTTCCCTCCGCCGCCCCGCGCCCTGCCGCAACGCGTTGAAGCCGCGCGGAGGATGGTTTAACGTCAAACCACTTTGACACGGCGGGAGAGAGCCATGGCTTCGCAAGACTTCGACATGATCGTGATCGGCGCCGGACCCGGCGGCTACGTGGCCGCCATCCGTGGCGCCCAGCTTGGCCTCAAGGTGGCCTGCGTGGAACGCGAGCATATGGGCGGCATCTGCCTCAACTGGGGCTGCATTCCCACCAAGGCGATGCTGCGCTCCTCGGAAATCTACCATTACATGGCGCGGGCCAAGGAATACGGCCTGACCGCCGAAAAGATCGGCTATGATCTTGATGCCGTGGTCAAACGCTCGCGCGGCGTGGCCAAGCAGCTCAATTCCGGCGTCACGCATCTGCTGAAGAAGAACAAGGTCACCGCCTTCATGGGCGAGGCCTCGATCCCGGCCAAGGGCAAGGTCACGGTCAAGACCGACAAGGGCACCGAGGAGCTTTCGGCGAAATCCATCGTCATCGCCACCGGTGCCCGTGCCCGCGAACTGCCGGGGCTGGAGGCGGATGGCGATCTGGTCTGGACCTACAAGCACGCCCTGACCCCCAAGCGCATGCCGAAAAAGCTGCTGGTCATCGGCTCGGGCGCCATCGGCATCGAATTCGCCAGCTTCTACAACACGCTCGGCACCGACACGACCGTGGTCGAGGTGATGGACCGCATCCTGCCGGTGGAAGACGAGGAAATCTCGAAATTCGCCAAGAAGCAGTTCGAAAAGCAGGGCATGACCATCCGCGAAAAGACCATGGTCAAGAAGCTCGACCGCGGGCAGGGCAAGGTCACCGCCCATATCGAACAGAACGGCAAGACCACGACCGAGGAGTTCGACACGGTGATCTCCGCCGTGGGCATCGTCGGCAATACCGAAGGTCTGGGCCTCGAAAAGATCGGCGTGAAGGTCGAAAAGACCCATGTGGTGGTCGACCGCCACTGCCGCACCGGGGTCGAGGGCATCTATGCCATCGGCGACATCGCGGGCGCGCCGTGGCTGGCGCACAAGGCCAGCCATGAAGGCGTGATGGTGGCCGAACTGATCGCGGGCGGCCATCCGCATGCGGTGGAGCCGTCCAGCATCGCGGGCTGCACCTATTGCCATCCGCAGATCGCCTCCGTGGGCCTGACCGAAGCCAAGGCCAAGGAACAGGGCTATCAGATCAAGGTCGGGCGCTTCCCCTTCATTGGCAATGGCAAGGCCATCGCGCTGGGGGAATCCGAAGGCATGGTGAAAACCATCTTCGACGCCAAGACCGGCGAGCTGCTGGGCGCGCATATGATCGGCGCCGAAGTCACCGAGCTTATCCAAGGCTATGTGGTGGGCCGCCAGCTGGAAACCACCGAAGAGGATCTGATGAACACCGTCTTCCCGCATCCCACGCTCAGCGAGATGATGCACGAATCGGTGCTCGACGCCTACGGCCGCGCCATCCACTTCTGATCCTGCGGGACGGCGGCGCACCGGGCGCCGCCGTCCCCCCTCCTGCCGCTGCGCCCTGCGCTTCCAGCGGCCGCAAATATCCCGGGGGGGCCGCGTCAGCGGACGGGGGCAGCGCCCCCTGCATCCTCTCCGCCCCCGCGTCCCGCTCGCTCTGCCGCGCCACCACCTCCGCCGCGCTGCGGCGCCATTCTCCTTGACATTGTGCCGCCCATGCCCCACTTGAACGGGGTGCGCCGCGCTGCCGCGTGAGCAAGCCATGCCCCGAGGGGCATAGCGGCGCCCAGACATCTCCGGTTCCCATTCACGCAGGGGTTCGCAGGCAAGGCCAGTCACGCGGGAAACGCCCGTCTGATCCGAGGTCCTGCCACACCTCGTGCGCCACGGCTGGCTTCGTGCCCCCGTGTCCATGACCTCCGCCGGTGCGGGCCGCAGGGTCTTGCCGGTTCAAAGGAACACTCTTGTCCGAATTTCAGTCTCTTGGCCTCGCGGCCTCCCTGATCGAGGCGCTGAACCGCGCCGCCCTGACCGAACCCACCCCCATCCAGAGCCAGGCGATCCCGCTGGCGCTTGCGGGCCATGACGTGCTGGGTCTGGCCCAGACCGGCACTGGCAAGACCTTTGCCTTCGGCCTGCCGCTGATCCATCATCTGCTTTCGGCCCAAGGCAAGCCCGCGCCGAAATCCGCCCGCGCGCTGATCCTTGCCCCCACCCGCGAACTGGTGAACCAGATCGCCGACAGCCTGCGCGTGCTGACCACGGGCGGCCATCTGCGCGTCGCGACCGTGGTGGGCGGCCAGTCCATCAACCGCCAGATCGGCGTGCTGTCGAAGGGCACCGACATCCTTGTCGCCACCCCGGGCCGTCTCATCGACCTGATGGAGCGCGAGGCGGTGCTGCTGGGCAGCGTCACCCATCTGGTGCTGGACGAGGCCGACCAGATGCTGGATCTCGGCTTCATCCATGCGCTGCGCAAGATCGCGCCGCGCCTTGGCACGCCGCGCCAGACCATGCTGTTTTCGGCCACCATGCCCAAGCAGATGGAAGAACTGAGCCGCGCCTATCTCAAGGATCCGAAGCGGGTGCAGGTCGCCCCTCCGGGCAAGGCCGCCGACAAGGTCACCCAGTCGGTGCATTTTGTCGACAAGAACGACAAGCCCACCAAGCTGCGCGAAATCCTGTCGCGCGACCGTGACGCGCTGACGCTGGTCTTTGCCCGCACCAAACATGGTGCGGAACGGCTGATGAAGGGCCTCAAGGCCGACGGGTTCAACGCCGCCTCCATCCACGGCAACAAGAGCCAGGGCCAGCGCGACCGCGCCATCAAGGCCTTCCGCGATGGCGAGATCACTGTGCTGGTGGCCACCGATGTGGCGGCGCGCGGCATCGACATTCCGGGCGTGGCCTATGTGGTCAATTTCGACCTGCCCGAGGTGCCCGACAACTATGTCCACCGCATCGGCCGCACCGCGCGCGCCGGGCGCGAGGGCGAGGCGATCGCCTTCTGCTGCGCCGAAGAAGTTGATCTGCTGCGCCAGATCCAGAAGCTGATGAAGATCGACATCCCCGTGGCCAGCGGCGTGATGCCGAAGGCCGTGGCCCCCAGCAGCCCCTCGCGCGGGCCGCGCGGCGGTCAGGGCCATGGCCGGGGTGGTCAGGGGCAGGGGGCAGGCCGGCGCGGTGGCGCCAAGGCGCCTGCGGCCTTCACCGGCGAAAAGTCCGGCGGCGCGCGTCGCCGGCGGGGCCGTTCGGCAGCCTGAGGCGGCGGACGGGACAAGGCTCTTGCGGCGGGCGCCCCTTCGGGTGTAGCCACGCGCCTCGCCGCCAGAGGATCCCGTCATGACCCCCCGCACGCTTGCCATCGACTTTGGCACTTCGAACTCCGCCGCGGCCATCGTGGCGGAGGGCAGGCCCCGGCGCCTGATGATCGAACCGGGCGCGGACACGCTGCCCACCGCCGTGTTCTTTCCCGAGGACCGTTCTGCCATGCGCATCGGTGCCGCCGCAGCGGAGGCGCTGATCGCGGGCGAGGACGGGCGCTACATGCGGGCGCTGAAATCGGTGCTGGGCACCGCGCTGTTTCATGAAAGCCGGATGATCGGCGGCAGGCGCCGCAGCCTCGCCGAGATCGTCACCGAATTTCTGGCCGAAATGAAATCCCGCGCCGAAGCGGATGCCGGGGGCCGGTTCGATGCGGTGCTGTCGGGCCGTCCGGTGCATTTCCACACCAAGGACGAGGCGCGCGACGCGCAGGCAGAGGCCGATCTGCGCGCCTGCTATCACGCCGCAGGCTTTGCCGAGGTGGATTTCCTGTTCGAACCCGAAGCCGCCGCGCGGGCCAGCCATGGCGGCGCAGAGGGGCTGGGGCTGATCGTCGACATCGGCGGCGGCACCTCGGATTTTTCGGTCTTTCGCAGCACGCCCTCGGGGGCGGAAATTCTGGCAAGCCACGGCATCCGGCTGGGCGGCACCGATTTTGACCATGCCGTGTCGATGACCCATGCCATGCCGCTGCTGGGTCTGGGCAGCGAATTGCGCCGCGAGTTTGGCGAGGGGCTGCTGCCCCTGCCCAACGCGCTGTTTGTCGAGCTGTCGACATGGGCCACGATCCCGTTCCTGTATACCCGCGACACCGAACGCAGCATCGCCGAGATGCTGCGCCTTGCGGTGGAGCCGGAAAAGCTGCGCCGTCTGGCCAGCGTCATCATGGAACATCTGGGCCATGACCTTGCCTTCGCGGTGGAGCGGGGCAAGATCGCCGCCAATGGCGGGCAGGCGGCGCAGATCGCCATGGGGCTGATCGAACCGGGCCTTGCCGCCCCCATCACCCCCGGCACCCTGAACGCCGCGCTGGTGCAGATGCGCGAGCCGCTGCGCATGGCGATGTATCAGACGCTGATGATGGCGCAGGTCTCGCCTGCGCAGATCTCCTCGGTCGTGCTGGTCGGCGGCTCCAGCCTGATGGCGCTGGTGGCGGAGGAGGCGGGCGCGGTCTGTCCCGGCGCCAGGCAGCACCGGGCAGAGGCGTTTACGGCGGTGGTCGACGGGCTGGCGCTGGCGGCGGCCGCGCGCGGCTAGGGCTGGGCGGCCAGCCTGTACCGGATGCCCCACGGATCGGCCAGATCGGTGCCGATCCGGGCGCGCAGCGCCTCGGGCGCCTCTGCGCCAAGGCGCAGTTCGATTTCGGCAATCCCTGTCGCCTTGGGGTCGCGCGGCCCGGCGCCCCAGCTGTTCCAGATATTGGTCGCCAGATGGTGGTGATAGCCGCCAGAGCCGAAGAACAGCGCGCCGCGATAGGTGCAGGTCAGATCAAACCCCAGATCCTCGGTATAGAACTGCCGCGCCGCCTCCAGCGCGCCGGTCTGCAGATGCACATGGCCGATCACGCTGCCCTCGGGCGCACCACGCCACGGCGCCTGCGCACGCGCCGCCAGCGCCTGCAGATCCAGCGGCTGCGTGTCCATCGCAATCTCCGTCCCCTGCCAGCGCCAGCTGGCGCGGGGGCGGTCCGCATAGACCTCGATGCCATTGCCTTCGGGATCGGCGAGATACATCGCCTCGCTCACCAGATGGTCAGAAGCGCCCTGCCAGTGGATGCCGCGTTCCGCCACATGCCGCAGCCATGCCGCCAGATCGTGCCGCGTGGGCAGCAGAAAGGCGATGTGAAACAGCCCCGCTTCCCGGCGGGAGGCGCGGCGGGCGGCGGGATCGGCGCGCAATTCGATCAGCACCCGGTCGCCCACGCCCAGACTGACATGGCTGGCATCGCCCGCCATGGGGTGCAGCCCCAGAACCTCCTGATAAAACGTGCTCATGGCGGCAAGGTCGCGCACGGTCAGCGTCACGCGACCGATTTCGATGGGGGCATCGCTGCTGGGCATGGCCGGTCTCCTTGTGGCTGTGACGGATCCGCTCCGCCTCTGGAGATATGGCGCTTGTGATTTGCCAATGAAATGGCGACTGTCGGGAATGACTTTCGCCATTTCGTTCCGAATGAGGCGCGCATGGATCTTGTGACCGGGCTCAAGGCCTTTGTCGCCACGGTGCAGACCGGATCCTTCACCGCGGCTGCCGAACGGCTGGGCGTGTCGAACCGGCTCACCTCGAAATATGTGGCGGAGCTTGAGGCGCGTCTGGGGGTGCGGCTGCTGCAGCGCACCACGCGGCGCGTCGGGCTGACCCCCGCCGGTGAACAGATGCTGGCCCGCGCGCCCGCGCTGCTGGACGATCTGGAGGAGCTTCTGGGTGCCGTCAGCGAGGAAAGCCGCGGCTTTTCCGGCATGCTGCGGATCGCGGCGCCGGTGACGCTGGGAGAGGCGCATCTGGCCGGGCTGCTGCACCGCTTTGCCGCGCCGCATCCGGGCCTGACCATCGACCTGCAGCTGACCGATGCCTTTGTCGACCTTGCCTCGGACGGGATCGACCTTGCCTTCCGGGTTGGGGCACCACCCGCCACGGCGCTGGTGGCGCACCGGCTGGGCCATATCCGCAGCCGGGTGGTGGCGGCCCCTGCCTATCTGGCGCGGCAGGGCGTGCCCGAGCGGCTGGAGGATCTGGACCAGCACACGCTGCTTCTGGACAGCAACCGCCGGGGCGGGCCGCGCTGGCAGTTCCAGCGCCACGGCCAGCCGGTCGACTGGCCGGTGACCAGCGCCTTTCACGTCAACAGCGCGCGGGTGGCGCGCGATCTGGCGGTGGCGGGGGCGGGGCTGACGCAGGTGCCGGATTTTGTGCTGGACGAGGCCATCGCCACCGGCCAGCTTGTGCCGGTGCTGACCGAGTTCGAGGGGCCGGGCCATGTGCTGTCGGCGGTCTGGCTGGAAGGCGCGCGCCTGCCGCGCAAGCTGCGCGCGCTGATCGATTTTGCCGAGGCCGATCTGCGGCAGCGGCTTTAGGCGTCAGCCCGCAAGCCGGGCGAGAAAACCGCGCACCTTGGGCGCCAGCCAGTCCCAGAGCACCGGCGCGCCATGGCTGATGCGGGGGGCGATCTTGGCCTCGAACACCGGCCATGTCACCGCGTAATCCACCCAGGATCCGCCCTCTGTGGCAAGGTTCATGTTGGGCGGCTGAAAGCGGTCCAGCGATTTGGCGAAGCGCGCATCGACGGTCTCGTTCGCCTCGAACTCGTCCCAGAGCGCGCGCAGGCTGGCGGCCTGATCGGCGGGCAGCAGGCCGAACAGCCGGGTGGCCGCCGCATCTTCGGCATCGGCGGTGGCGGCGGCATCGACATGGCCGAAGACCGGCACGTCGCCCGCGTCGATCTCCACCAGATCATGCAGCAGCAGCATCCGGATCACCCGGTCGATCTGCACGCCCTCGGGCGCGTGTTCGCCCAGCACCAGCGCAAACAGCGCCAGATGCCACGAATGTTCGGCGGAGTTTTCGAACCGCGCGCCATCGGCGGTGCGGGTGGCGCGGGTGACCGCCGAAAGCCGCCCCGCCTCCATCAAAAACGCCATCTGCGCGTCGATCCGCTGGGTCACAGCCCCGCCTCCCGTTCCATCTGGGTCACCCGCTCCATCAGGAAGGCGCGGGCGCGCTGTTCGGCCATGCGCACGCGGATCGAGGTCAGGAACGCCTCTTCCAGCGTGGTGGAGGAGGCGCCGATGATCGCCGCCACCTCCATGAAGAAGCGGTCATCGCCGCTGGCCTGCATGATCTTGAACGTATCCTCGGCCAGCTTGTCGGCCAGATCCTCGGCAAGTGACATGAGACCCTCCGGCGGTCAGCGGGTGCTTTCGGTCAGGCGCCGTTTGACATAGCCGGTCACCGTGTCGATCATCGGCTTCATGTGCGGATCCTTGAAGAAGTGATCCGAGCCTTCGATCTGCTCGTGGGTGATGGTGATGCCGCGCTGTTCCTTCAGCTTGTTGACCAGCGACACGGTGTCGGCGGGCGGGGCCACGCGGTCACTGGTGCCGTTGATGATCAGCCCCGAAGACGGGCAGGGCGCAAGGAAGGAAAAGTCATACATGTTGGCGGGCGGGCTTACCGAGACGAAGCCGGTGATTTCCGGCCGCCGCATCAGCAGCTGCATGCCGATCCACGCGCCGAACGAGAACCCCGCCACCCAGCAATGCTTGGAGTTGTTGTTCATCGACTGCAGGTAATCAAGCGCAGAGGCGGCATCCGACAGCTCGCCGATGCCCTGATCGTATTCGCCCTGACTGCGTCCGACGCCGCGGAAATTGAACCGCAACACGGTGAAGCCCATGTTGTAGAACGCATAGTGCAGGTTATAGACGACCTTGTTGTTCATCGTGCCGCCGAACTGCGGATGCGGATGCAGCACGATGGCGATGGGGGCGTCATTGTCCTTTTGCGGATGGTAGCGGCCTTCAAGGCGACCTTCGGGTCCGGGAAAAATGACCTCGGGCATGGGATGAAAGGGCTCCTGACAGGGTGCGTGATATTCTTGACGAATTCTCTTGGGCACCTTAGAACGGTTCTAAGTCCCGCTCTGACGCGGAACGGGCTCGATTGCAGATAGGCAATCGGCCGCACAAGGTCAATCGGTTGGCGCGGCGGCGCAGGAGGTAAGGCATGAAGCTGAGCACCAAGGGACGCTATGCGATGGTGGCGCTGGTGGACATCGCGCTGCAGCCGCCGGGGGATCTGGTGACGCTGGGCGACATCGCGCGGCGGCAGGACATCTCGCTGCCCTATCTGGAGCAGCTTTTTGTGAAGCTGCGCCGCGCCGGGCTGGTGGAGTCGGTGCGCGGCCCGGGCGGCGGCTACCGGCTGGCGCGCGCCACCTCGGAGATCCGGGTGGTGGACGTGCTGGCGGCGGTCGACGAGACGGTGGACGCGATGCACAAGGGGGCGGGCGCCTCGGGCGGCGCCTCGGGGAGCCGGGCGCAGTCGCTGTCGAACCGGCTCTGGCAGTCGCTGTCGGCGCATGTCTATGTCTGGCTGCATCAGACCCGGCTGTCGGACATCGTGCAGAACACGCTGGCCCCCTGTCCGGCGGTGCCGTCGCTTTTCGCCGTGGTGGACGAGTCGTGAGGCGCAGGGCCGCAGGGGCGGGGGGGCTGCCGCATTTTAAGGGGGGGGCTCTGCCGCTTCGTGAAGGGGGGGCTCTGCCCCCGGCCGCGCTGGCGCGCGGCCTCCCCCGGGATATTTGTGGCCGCTGGAAGCTGCGGGGCGGGGCATGAGCCGGGTCTATCTGGACTGGAATGCCACGGCGCCGCTGCGGCCCGAGGCGCGGGCGGCGATGATCTCGGCGCTGGACGTGACGGGCAACCCGTCTTCGGTGCATGGCGAGGGCCGCGCGGCCAAGTCGCTGGTCGAACGGGCGCGGGCGCAGGTCGCCGCGGCGCTGGGGGCGGACGGGGCGGATGTGGTCTTTGTCTCGGGTGCGACCGAGGCGGCGGCGCTGGCCTGTGCCGGGCGCGGCCTGCAGGCCGGCGATATCGAGCATGACGCGGTGGCGGCATGGGTGGCGGGCGATCTGCCGGTGGACGGGCAGGGGCGCGTGACGGTGGCCGATCCCGCGCGCACGGCGCTGCAGCTTGCCAATTCCGAGACGGGCGTGGTGCAGGATCTGCCCGGCGGGCTGGCCGTGGTCGATGCGACGCAGGGCTTTGGCAAGATCCCCTTCGCCTTTGGCTGGTCGGGGGCGGAGATGGTGCTGGTATCGGCGCACAAGCTGGGCGGGCCGAAGGGCGTGGGGGCGCTGGTGCTGCGGCGCGGCACCGATCTGGCGGCGCAGATGCGTGGCGGCGGGCAGGAGCAGGGGCGCCGCGCGGGCACCGAGAACCTGCCCGGCATCGCCGGGTTTGGCGCTGCGGCGGAGGCGGCGGCCCGGGATCTGGCGGAGGGAGTCTGGGCTCCGGTCGAGAAATTTAGAAACATTCTAGAGAATGTGATTGCGGACGGCGCGACAGGCACTATTTTTGTCGGGAAAGATGCGCCGCGCCTGCCCAACACGTCCTGTTTTGCCAGCCCCGGCTGGAAGGGCGAGACGCAGGTGATGCAGATGGATCTGGCGGGGTTCGCCATTTCGGCGGGATCGGCCTGTTCCAGTGGCAAGGTCCGCGCCTCCCGCGTGCTGCGGGCGATGGGATACGGGGACGAGGTGGCGGGATCGGCGATCCGCGTCAGCCTTGGGCCCGACACGACGGAAGAGGATGTGCTGCGCTTCGCCGAGGCGTGGCTGCGACAGTTCAGGAAACGCCCCGCGCCTCGCGCGTGAGGACAGGCTGGCCGCTTTGGGCGGTCTGCGACGACAGGAGACAAGGCTCATGGCAGCTTTTGACAATGTCACCGTCAAGGACGGTGTCGAACAGGAAACGGTGGACGCGGTCGAGAAGATTTCGACCTATAAATACGGCTGGAACACCGACATCGAGATGGAATACGCCCCGAAAGGGCTGTCGCCGGACATCGTGCGGCTGATCTCGGAAAAGAACGGCGAGCCGGAATGGATGACCGAGTGGCGGCTGGCGGCGTTCGAGCGCTGGACCAAGATGACGGAGCCCGACTGGGCGATGGTCAGCTATCCCAAGATCGACTTTCAGGACCAGTATTACTATGCCCGGCCCAAAAGCATGGCCGAGAAGCCCAAATCGCTGGACGAGGTCGATCCCAAGCTGCTGGCGACCTATGAAAAGCTGGGGATTCCGCTGAAAGAGCAGATGATCCTTGCTGGGGTCGAAGGCGCCGAATCCGCCCCCGCCGAAGGCCGCAAGGTCGCGGTGGATGCGGTGTTCGACAGCGTCAGCGTCGGCACCACCTTCCAGAAAGAGCTGAAGAAGGCGGGTGTCATCTTCTGTTCGATTTCGGAGGCGATCCGCGAGCATCCCGAGCTGGTGAAGAAATACCTCGGATCCGTGGTGCCGGTGTCGGACAACTATTACGCCACGCTCAACAGCGCGGTGTTTTCCGATGGCTCCTTCGTCTATGTGCCGCCGGGGGTGCGCTGCCCGATGGAGCTGTCCACCTATTTCCGCATCAACGCGGAAAACACCGGGCAGTTCGAACGCACGCTGATCATCGCCGACAAGGGCAGCTATGTCAGCTATCTGGAAGGCTGCACCGCCCCCAAGCGCGACACCGCGCAGCTGCATGCGGCGGTGGTGGAGATCGTCATCGAGGAAGACGCGGAGGTGAAATATTCCACCGTGCAGAACTGGTTCCCCGGCGACGAGGAAGGCCGTGGCGGCATCTACAACTTCGTGACCAAGCGCGCCGACTGCCGGGGCGACCGGGCCAAGGTGATGTGGACGCAGGTGGAAACCGGGTCGGCGGTGACGTGGAAATACCCCTCCTGCATCCTGCGCGGCAATGAAAGCCAGGGCGAGTTCTATTCCATCGCCATCACCAACAACCACCAGCAGGCCGATACCGGCACCAAGATGATCCATCTGGGCCGCGACACGCGCTCGCGCATCGTGTCCAAGGGCATTTCGGCGGGGGTGGCGCAGAACACCTATCGCGGTCTGGTGTCGATGCATCCCAAGGCGAAGAATTCGCGCAACTACACCCAGTGCGACAGCCTGCTGATCGGCGACAAATGCGGGGCGCATACGGTGCCTTACATCGAGGTGAAGAACAATTCGAGCCGGGTGGAGCACGAGGCCACCACGTCGAAGGTCGATGACGACCAGCTGTTCTACTGCCGCAGCCGGGGCATGGACGAGGAAGAGGCGGTGGCGCTGGTCGTCAACGGCTTCTGCCGCGAGGTGCTGCAGGCCCTGCCCATGGAGTTCGCCATGGAAGCGCAGGCGCTGGTGGCGATCAGCCTTGAAGGCTCGGTGGGCTGAGGGCAGGCGCGTGATGCAGGAGCTTGTGCAGCAATCTGCCGGTGTGGGTCTGGGCGTATTCCTTGGCCTGCTTCTCGGGCTTGGCCTGCGCAAGCGGCAGGGCCGCAGCGGCGGGCTGCTGGGGGGATCGGTGATCCTGACTGCCAGCGCCGCCGGAGGGGTCGCGCTGATCGTGACCATGGCGCTTTATGCCGTGACGGCGGGCTAGGGCGCGGGTCCCGGGAAAGGTGTTGAGGATGGCCAGCATGAGCTTGCAGGGAACGCGCAGGATCACCGCCATGGCGGTGATCCGGTGAGCGGCGACGCCCTGCCGCGACCGCAGCTGACCCTGCCCGAGGCGGAGGCGGCGCTTCTGCGCGATGTCTATGCGCGCGCGCGCGTGATCCTTGAATACGGATCGGGCGGCTCGACGGTGCTGGCCTCGGAGATGCGCGGCAAGACGGTCTTCTCCGTGGAGTCGGACATGGACTGGGCGCAGATGATGCGCCGCTGGTTCACCGAGCACCCGCCCGCCACCGGCACCGAGGTGGATGTGATCTGGTCCGATATCGGGCCGACCAAGGAATGGGGCCATCCGGTCGATGACAGCGCATGGCGCAGCTTTCCGGACTATCCGCTGCAGGTCTGGTCGCTGCCGGAATTCCGCCAGCCCGATGTGGTGCTGGTGGATGGCCGCTTCCGCGAGGGCTGCGCGCTGGCCACGGCTTTTCTGACCGAGGCGCCGCTGGTGCTGCTGTTCGACGATTACGGCCAGCGCCCGCAATATCACCGGGTCGAGGAGTATCTCGGCCCACCGCAGATGACCGGGCGGATGGCCCGGTTCGAGATCGTCCCCCAGCCCTTCCCGGTGAAGCGGCTCTTGGGGATCATGAAGCTGATGGTGCGGCCCTGACCGCACGAAGGAGAAAAACATGCTGGAAATCAAGAACCTTCAGGTGAAGCTGGAAGAAGAGGACAAGCAGATCCTCAAGGGTGTCGACCTGACCGTCGAGGCGGGCAAGGTGCATGCCATCATGGGGCCGAACGGGTCGGGCAAATCCACCCTGTCCTATGTGCTGTCCGGCAAGGACGGCTACACGGTGACCGACGGCAGTGCGACGCTGGACGGCGTCGACCTGCTGGAGATGGAGCCCGAGGACCGCGCGGCAGCCGGGCTGTTTTTGGCCTTCCAGTATCCGGTGGAAATTCCCGGCGTGGGCAACATGACTTTCCTGCGCACGGCGGTGAACGCACAGCGCAAGGCGCGCGGGCAGGAGGAAATGTCCTCTACCGAGTTCCTGAAGGTGGTGCGCGAAAAGGCCGCCAGCCTGAAGATCGACGCCGAGATGCTGAAGCGTCCCGTGAACGTGGGCTTTTCCGGCGGCGAGAAGAAGCGCAACGAGATCCTGCAGATGGCCATGCTGGAGCCGAAGATGTGCATTCTGGACGAGACCGATTCCGGGCTCGACGTGGATGCGATGCGGCTGGTGGCTGATGGCGTGAACGCGCTGCGCGACGAGGGCCGGGGCTTTCTGGTCATCACCCATTACCAGCGCCTGCTGGACCACATCAAACCCGACGTGGTGCACATCATGTCCAATGGCCGCATCGTGAAGACGGGCGGGCCGGAACTGGCACTGGAAGTCGAACAGAACGGCTATGCCGATCTGGTGGAGGAGGCGTGACCATGGCGCTGCCGCAAGCGAAACAGACCGCGACAGAGGCGCGGCTGGCCGCGCTCAGCCTGCCCGAAGGCGGCTGGTCCGGCCCCGCCCGCGCCGAAGCGCTGGACCGGGTGCGGGCCATGGGCCTGCCCGGGGCGCGCGACGAATACTGGAAATACACCCGCCCCGACACGCTGGTGGCCGCAGAGGCGCCCGTTGCAAAGGTGGTCGCCGATGACGAGGTGCCGCTGTTCGACGGCACCGACCGGCTGTCCATCGTGTTCGTGGACGGGGTGTTTGATGCCGAAGCCTCGGACGATCTGACGCTGGAGGGGCTGACCATCGACCGGCTCGCCGATGCGCCTGACATCCACTGGGCCAAGGATCTGTATGGCCGTCTGGAAACCCATGGCCAGACCCCGGTGCAGCGGCCGCTGGCCGCGCTCAACACCGCCTTTGCCAGCGACGGGCTGCTGATCCGCGTCACCGGCAAGGTGGCAAAGCCGGTCAACCTGATCTACCGCCATGCCGACGAGCGGTCCGACGTGATCCTGCACCATGTGGTGAAGGTCGAAGAAGGCGGCGATGTCACGCTGCTGGAAAACGGCCCCGCCGCCGCGCGCCTGAACAAGGTGATGGAAGTCGACGTGGCCGATGGCGCGGGCTTTCATCATGTGCGGGTGCAGGGGCGCGAGCATGACCGCCGCGCGGCCACGCATATCTTTGCCCGGCTGGGCACGGAAAGCACCTTCAAGACCTTTACGCTGACCATGAACGGCGTGCTGACCCGCAATGACTGCGTGGTGGAACTGACCGGCGATGACGCGGTGGCGCATATCGCGGGCGCCTGTCTGGGCGATGGCGATTTCCACCATGACGACACGGTGTTCATCACCCATGACGCGGTGAACTGCGAAAGCCGTCAGGTGTTCAAGAAGGTGCTGCGCAACGGCGGCGTCGGCGTGTTTCAGGGCAAGATCCTCGTGAAACCCGGCGCGCAGAAAACCGACGGCTACCAGATCAGCCAGTCGCTGCTTCTGGATGGCGACAGCCAGTTTCTGGCCAAGCCCGAGCTGGAGATCTATGCCGATGACGTGGCCTGTTCGCATGGCTCCACCTCTGGCGCCATCGACGAGGACGGGCTGTTCTATCTGCGGGCGCGCGGCCTGCCGCGCGGCATCGCCGAGGATCTGCTGACCATCGCCTTCATCGCCGAGGCGGTGATGGAGATCGAGAACGAAGATCTTCAGGCCGAGATCAACGCCCGCGTCGAGGCGTGGCTGGGTCGGCGTCGCGGCTGATGTCGCTGTCGCGCGAGATCGTCGCGACCTATCGGGGGCCCGGTGCCGTCATGCGCCGCCTGCTGGCGCAGGGCCCCCGCGAGGATCGCGCGCTGATGTTCATCCTGGCGGCCTGCGCGCTGTTCTTCGTGGCGCAGCTGCCCGCGCAGGCGCGGCAGGCGCATCTGGACGGCGTCGATCCGAACCCGCTGATGGGGGGCGCGCTGCTGGGCTGGCTGGTGCTGGCGCCGTTGCTGTTCTACGGGCTTGCCGCGCTCAGCCATCTGATCGCGCGGGTCTTTGGCGGGCGTGGCACCGGTTATGGCGCGCGGCTTGCGCTGTTCTGGAGCCTTCTGGCCGCCTCGCCGCTGCTGCTGCTCAACGGGCTGGTGGCGGGATTCATGGGGCCGGGGCCGCAGCTGATGCTGGTCGGGCTGCTCTGGTTCGTCATCTTTCTGTGGTTCTGGCTGCGCAGCCTGACCGTGGCCGAACGCGAGGGTCAGGCATGACCATATCCGGATTTCTGCGCCTTGCCGCGCAGACGCTGACGGCGCCACAGGAGGTGGCGCGGCTGCTTCTGGCGCTGAACCTGCCGCGCGAGGTGCTGCTGACCGGCTTTGCGCTGGTGGTGGTGCTGAACGCGCTGCTGGTGGGCGGGATGCAGGCCATGGGCGGCACCGCTGGCGCCATGCCGCTGGGGTTTGGCCCGGGGGTGATGGCGGCGCTGCTGGCGATGATGCTGGCCGCCACCATCTTCTTCATGACTTGGGCGGGCCGGGTGGTCGGCGGCACCGGGCGGATGCAGGATGTGGCCGTGCTGCTGATCTGGCTGCAGGCGCTGCGTGCGCTGGCGCAGCTGGGGGTGGCGCTGGTGGCGGGGCTGTCGGGGGCGCTGGCGGCGGTTCTGGTGATGGCGGCGCTGGTGGCCGGGCTGTGGATCGTGGTCAATTTCCTTGACGTGGCGCATGGGCTGAACAGCCCGCTCAAGGCAATTCTGGTGCTGGTGCTGGCCACGGTCGGCCTGATGCTGGCGCTGACGCTTCTTCTTCCCCTGCTGGGGATCACGCCGGACAGGATGGCTGGTTATGTATGACGTGATGAAAATCCGCGAAGACTTCCCGATCCTGTCCCGGCAGGTGAACGGCAGGCCGCTGGTCTATCTCGACAATGGCGCCTCGGCCCAGAAGCCGAAGGTGGTGATCGATGCCGTGACCCGCGCCTATTCCGAAGAATATTCCAACGTGCATCGCGGGCTGCATTACCTCAGCAACCTTGCCACCGACAAATACGAATCCGTGCGCGGCACCGTCGCCCGCTTTCTGGGCGCCCGCGACGAGGAGGAGGTGGTGTTCACCACCGGCTCCACCATGGGCATCAACCTTGTCGCCTATGGCTGGGCCATGCCGCGGCTGCAGGCGGGCGATGAAATCGTGCTGTCGGTGATGGAACATCACGCCAATATCGTGCCGTGGCATTTCCTGCGCGAACGGCTGGGCGTGGTGCTGAAATGGGTCGATGTGGATGCGGTCGGCGCGCTTGATCCGCAGAAGGTGATCGACGCCATCACCCCCCGCACCAGGCTGGTGGCGATCACGCATCTGTCCAACGTGCTGGGCACCGTGGTGGACGTGAAGACGATCAGCGCCGCCGCCCGCGCGCAGGGTGTGCCGGTGCTGGTGGACGGCTCGCAGGGCGCGGTGCACATGCCGGTCAATGTCGAGGATCTGGGCTGCGATTTCTACGCGGTGACCGGGCACAAGCTTTACGGGCCTTCCGGCTCCGGCGCGATCTGGATCCGCCGCGCCCGCATGGACGAGATGATCCCCTTCATGGGGGGCGGCGACATGATCCGCGAGGTCCACAAGGACCAGATCACCTATGCCGACCCGCCGATGAAATTCGAGGCGGGCACGCCCGGCATCGTGTCGCAGATCGGTCTGGGCGTGGCGCTGGATTACCTGATGGATCTGGGCATGGAGAATGTCGCGGCGCATGAGGCCAAGATCGCCGCCTATGCGCGCGACCGGCTCGACGGGCTCAACTGGCTGAACGTGCAGGGCAAGGCCCCGGGCAAGGCCGCGATCTTTTCCTTCACGCTCGACGGCGCGGCCCATGCGCATGACATCTCCACCATCCTCGACAAAAAAGGCGTGGCGGTGCGTGCGGGGCATCACTGCGCGGGGCCGCTGATGGACCATCTGGGCCTCACGGCCACCTGTCGCGCCTCCTTTGGGCTCTACAATACCGAAGCGGAGGTCGACGCGCTGGTGGAGGCGCTGGATCTCGCGCACGAGCTTTTCGGCTGACGCTGCCGCCGCGTGCCGCCTTTGGGCGGCGCTCCCGCAGGGAAGGCGCAGAAAAAAGGCCCCGTCCTGCGGGGCCTTTTCTTCAGAAATTGTCGCCTTCGCCGTTCTGCCAAGGCCGCACGAGGTTGCCGAAGCGGGTGAACCGGCCCTCGAAGGACAGATCCACCGACCCGATCGGCCCGTGCCGCTGCTTGCCGATGATGACTTCGGCCTTGCCATGCAGGCGCTCCATGCGCTCCTGCCATGCCGCCATCTCGTCCAGCCGGTCATCGGAAGGCTTTTCGCGTTCGACGTAATATTCCTCGCGGAACACGAACATCACCACGTCCGCATCCTGTTCGATGGAGCCCGATTCGCGCAGATCCGACAGCTGCGGGCGCTTGTCCTCGCGGCTTTCCACCTGACGGCTCAGCTGCGACAGCGCCACCACCGGCACGTTCAGTTCCTTGGCGATGGCCTTGAGCCCCATGGAGATCTCGGCGATCTCGTTGACCCGGTTCTCGGCGGTGCCGCGCACCAGCTGCAGGTAGTCGACCATCAGCACGTCCAGCCCATGCGTCCGCTTCAGCCGCCGCGCGCGGGCGGCAAGCTGCGCGATGGGAATCGCGGGCGTGTCGTCAATGAAGAGCGGACAGGCTTCAAGGCTTTTTGCGGCATCGACGAAGCGGCGGAATTCGGCCTCGGTCATGTCGCCACGGCGGATCTGTTCCGACGGTACCTCCGCCGCTTCCGACAGGATCCGCGCCGCCAGCTGTTCCGCCGACATTTCCAGCGAGAAGAAGCCCACCACGCCGCCATCCACCGTGCCTTCGCTGCCATCGGGGCGCAGCCCGCGCTTGTAGGCCTTGGCGACGTTGAAGGCGATGTTGGTGGCGAGCGACGTCTTGCCCATCGACGGGCGCCCGGCAAGGATCAGCAGGTCCGACGGGTGCAGCCCGCCCAGCTTCTTGTCCAGATCGACCAGCCCGGTGGACACGCCCGCCAGCCCGCCTTCGCGCTGATAGGCGGCATTGGCCATGTTCACCGCATCGGTGACGGCGCGCAGGAAGGACTGGAAGCCGCCCTCGCTCTGGCCCTGTTCGGCCAGCTTGTAGAGCGCCTGTTCGGCCTCCACGATCTGCTCGCGCGGCTCGGAGCGCACGTCGACCCGCGCCGCCTTGGCGGAAATGTCGCGGCCCAGCCGGATCAGGTCGCGGCGCACCGCCAGATCATAGATCATCTGCGCGTAATCGCGCACCGCAAAGGACGACACCGCCGCCCCCGCCAGCCGCGCCAGATAGGCGGGGCCGCCCAGTTCCTTCAGCCCCTCGTCCTCCTCCATGAAGGCCTTGAGCGTGACCGGAGAGGCGAGGTTGTTCTTGGAAATCCGCGCCGCCGCGATCTCGAAGATGCGGGCATGCACGGGGTCGTAGAAATGCTGCGCGCCAAGGATGGCCGCAACCCGGTCATAGACGTCATTGTTGGTCAGGATCGCGCCAAGCAGCTGCTGCTCGGCCTCGATCGAATGCGGCATGGTTTCGGCCTGTTCGATCTCCACGCCCGTCGGATTGAAGATGCTTGCGTCGTTCATGTGCTCTGCCTCTTGTCCGGATGGCCCCATCCCCGTCCCTACGCCAGATGGCGGTGGTCCACCAAGGGGAACAAGTCCGGGGATAGGGCCGGGAAAACCCTGTGGATAAATCTACGCGCCACAGATAGGGTAGCACAGTCCTGTGCTCCCCCCAAATCTTGACATCTGCCGCGAGTCGCGCCGCCCTGCCGGCTCAGGCGGACTGGCCGTTTTCCGCCTGCCATTTGCGCGGATCGGTCAGGAACGCCTCCACCGCCGTCAGCGTCTCGGCGCTGAAGGTGCCGCGCGACTTGGCCTCGGCCAGCACGTCATGCCAGGTGCAGAGATAATGCAGCGCCACGCCGTGATCGCCCAGCGTCTTTTCGGTTTCGGAGAAGATGCCGTAATAGAAGATCACCGCCGTATGGCCGCAGGTGGCGCCGGTCTCGCGGATCGCGTCGACGAAGGACAGCTTGCTGCCGCCATCGGTGGTCAGATCCTCGACCAGCAGCACGCGGCTGCCTTCGGTCATCACGCCTTCGATGCGGGCGTTGCGGCCATAGCCCTTGGGCTTCTTGCGCACATAGGTCATGGGCAGGCCCATGCGCTCGGCGACCAGCGCCGCAAAGGGAATGCCCGCCGTCTCGCCGCCCGCGACATTGTCGAAGGCCTCGAAGCCTGCGTCCCGCATCACCTTGGCGGTCAGGAAATCCATCAGCGTCGAGCGGATGCGCGGATAGGAGATCAGCCTGCGGCAGTCGATATAGACCGGCGAGGGCAGGCCGGAGGCCAGCTTGAACGGCTCCTCCCCCATGAAATGCACCGCGCCGATGTCCCACAACATGCGGGCAGTCAGCCGGGCCATGTCTTCGGATGAAGGATGCGAGGTGGGGATCATCGGGCTACTCCTGTTTCGGACCGCGCCCGACTTAGCCCGAATGTGCGCGCCGGAGAAGGCCGGATTGCCGCCTGTGGCTTCTTCTTGGGAAAAATATCCCGGGGGGAGGCCGCGCCCTGCGCGGACGGGGGGCAGAGCCCCCCGCCAGCCCTGTCATCAGCGCCGTGCCGGATCAGAGCACCCGCCAGTGCAGCGGAAAGCCGGGATCGAAGACGGTGACCGGCCCTGCGCCGGTCTCGATCCGGGCGGGGTAGCTGACCGGGTCGCCGCGCTGCAGCACCACGCGCGCCTCGTTGGCGGGCAGGCCATAGAAGGCCGGGCCGTTCAGCGAGGTGAAGGCCTCGAGCCGGTCCAGCGCGCCGTCCTGCTCGAACACCTCCGCCAGAACCGACAGCGTGTTGGTGGCGGTGAAACAGCCCGCGCAGCCGCAGCCGCTTTCCTTGGCGGCGTCCACATGCGGGGCGCTGTCGGTGCCAAGGAAAAAGCAGCCCTCGCCCGAGGTGGCGGCGGCGCGCAGCGCAAGCCGGTGTTCCTCGCGCTTGGCGACGGGCAGGCAGTAATAATGCGGCCGGATGCCGCCCACGAGGATGTGGTTGCGGTTGAGCACCAGATGATGCGTGGTGATGGTGGCGCCCAGATCGGCCCCACCCGAGCGGGCATAGTCCACGCCCTGTCTGGTGGTGATATGTTCCATCACCACCCGCAGCCCCGGCGTGGCGCGGCGGATCGGGTCAAGCACGCGGTCGATGAACACCGCTTCGCGATCGAAGATGTCGATCTCCGCATCCACCACCTCGCCATGCACGCAGAGCGGCATGCCGATTTCGGCCATGCGCTCCAGCACCGGGCGGACCTTGTCGAAATCGCGCACGCCGGATGCGGAATTGGTGGTGGCGCCCGCCGGATAGAGCTTGGCCGCCGTCACGATGCCTTCGGCATGGGCGCGGGCCAGATCCTCGGGATCGGTGGCCTCGGTCAGATAGAGCGTCATCAGCGGGGTGAAATCGCTGCCCTCGGGCAGGGCGGCGCGGATGCGGTCGCGATAGGCTGTGGCCTCGGCGCCGGTGACCACGGGGGGCACCAGATTGGGCATGATGATGGCGCGCCCGAAATGGCGGGCGGATTCGGGGGCCATGGCGGCCAGCATTGCGCCATCGCGCAGATGCAGGTGCCAGTCGTCGGGGCGGCGAAGCGTGATCTCTGTCATGACGTCTGCGTTACCACGCGCCGCAGGGCCGATCCAGAGGCTTGCGCGGACCGGGGCGGGGCGCGGGCGGAGACGGGGGCAGGGGGCGCTGCCCCCCTCCGCCTGCGGCGGAGTCCCCCGGGATATTTGGGGCCGAAGGAAACGCTAGGGCCGGGGCGCGCGGGTGGCGCTGAGCGCCACGTCCACCGCCACCTCGAAACCCAGCTGGTCCCCGTCGGACATGGTCTCGCCGATGCCGAAGCTGCGGCGGTCGATCACCGTGCTGCCCAGCATCACCGCCTTGTCCCCGTCGAGGCGCAGGGTGAAGGGCAGGTCCAGCGGCTGTTCGACCCCGCGCAGGCTCAGGGTGCCGCGGGCAAGGTAATCTTCGGCGCGGCGCAGCAGAGTTGCCGTGAAGGTGGCGGTGGGAAAGCTGTCGGCGGCGAAAAAATCCGCGCCCATGGCCTGCTGGCTGACCGAGCCCAGCGTCAGCGAGGGGATGGCGATCACCACCGTGACCTCGCCCGCCGGGCCTTCGCTGTCGCGCGGCTCGAAGGTGATGGCGGCGGTCCAGCTGGAAAACTCGCCCTCGATCTCGCGGCCCATCTGGCGCAGGCGCAGCGCCAGCGCGCCTTCGGTCACCTGCCAGTCGGAGGGGGCGGCGGCGAGCGCCGGGACGGGATCGGGCCGGTCGGTGCTGTAAAGCCCGGCTGCCGCGCCGCCGCCCAGCACCACCCCCCAGAGCGCCAGCGCCAGCGCCATGGCGGCAAGGCCGCGATGGGGGGCGGGTTGGCCTGCGGGCGTGCCGCGCCACATGCGGGCCAGCGTGGCGTCGCGGTCGATGACCGCGTGTTTGACGGCACCCGCCACATGCAGCCCCAGCACCGCCGCGAGCAGCCATTGCGACAGCAGATGCACCGTGGCCGCGCCATGGGCCAGCGCGTCGGATTTCGGCACGAAGGGCAGATCCTGCCCGAAGGGCCAGAGGATGGGGGCAAAGCCGGTGGTGGCGGCATGGGCGATCCAGCCCGACAGCGGCACAAGGATCAGCGCGGCATAAAGCGCCCAGTGCACGGTTTCGGCCAGCAGCGTCTCGATCCGGCGTCCGGGATGCAGCGGCGCGGGCCGGGGCTGGCTGATCGCCCAGAGCACCCGCAGCAGCGCCACGAGGATCAGCGCCACGCCCAGCGTCTTGTGGAGGGAGAACAGCTGCGCCTTGAGCGCAAGCTCCGCCTCGGTCTGCCATGGCGCCAGATGCGCGGCCCAGCCCAGCGGGAACATCACGAGGATGCCGGTGGCGGTGATCCAGTGCAGGCTGCGGGCGATGGTGCCGTAGCGGCGGGGGGAGTTGGTCAGGGTCATGGCGGAGTCCTTGGCTGGCGCGGGGCACAGATCGGGGCAAACCGGGCTGCGGGCAATCTTCACCAGCGCACAGGCGCGGTGCGCAGGCGTTGCGCGGGGGGCTGCGGGCTTGTATGCAGCGCCCCCAAGAGCCCGGAGCGGCAGTTGAGGAGAGAGACACATGGCGCGAGCCTTCATTTTCCCCGGTCAGGGGGCGCAGACCATCGGCATGGGCCGGGCGCTGGCCGAGGCCTATCCCGCGGCGCAGGCGGTGTTTGACGAGGTGGACGCGGCGCTGGGGGAGAACCTGTCCGGGCTGATCTGGGAGGGCGACATCGAGACGCTGACGCTGACGCAGAACGCCCAGCCCGCGCTGATGGCGACCTCGATGGCGGCGATGCGGGCGCTGGAAAGCGAAGGCGTGACCATCGCGGCGGCATCCTTTGTGGCCGGGCATTCGCTGGGCGAATATTCCGCCCTGACCGCAGCGGGCGCGCTGGCGCTGGCCGACAGCGCGCGGCTGCTGCGGCTGCGCGGTCAGGCGATGCAGGCGGCGGTGCCGGTGGGCGTGGGCGCCATGGCGGCGCTCTTGGGGCTTGATCTCGCCACGGCGCGCGAGGTGGCGGCAGAGGCGGCGCAGGGCGAGATCTGCGAGGCCGCCAATGACAACGATCCGGCGCAGGTGGTGATATCGGGCCACAAGGCCGCGGTGGAGCGGGCGCTGGACATCGCCAAGGCGCGCGGCGCCAAGCGCGCGCTGCTGCTGCCGGTCAGCGCGCCTTTCCATTGTGCGCTGATGGCGCCCGCTGCCGAGGCCATGGCGGCGGCGCTGGCGGAGGTGACGATCAGCACGCCCGATGTGCCGCTGGTGGCCAATGTGCTGGCCGCCCCTGTCAGCACGCCCGAGCAGATCCGCGAACTGCTGGTGCAGCAGGTCACCGGATCGGTGCGCTGGCGCGAGTCGGTGGAGGTGATGGCCGCCGAGGGCGTGGCCGAGTTCTGGGAGATCGGTGCGGGCAAGGCGCTGTCGGGCATGGTCAAGCGCATCCGCCGCGACAGCCTGCAGCGCAGCATCGGCACGCCCGACGAGGTGCGCGCCGCAGCAGCAGCGCTTGCCGGCTGATCCGGCGCGGGCGGGCGGGCAAGGTTGCCCCGCTGCCTGCGCGATGCCATATGCGGCCAGACCCGCCGCAGAAGATCCCCTGCGGCCAGACCCGCATCGTTTGAAAGGACCACGCAGCCATGTTTGATCTGACTGGGAAAAGCGCGCTGATCACCGGGGCCTCCGGGGGCATTGGCGGCGCCATCGCCAAGGCGCTGCACGGCGCGGGCGCCACGGTGGCGCTGTCGGGCACGCGCGAGGCGCCGCTGCAGGCGCTGGCCGAGGAGCTTGGCAGCCGCGCCCATGTGCTGCCCTGCGATCTGGGCGATGCCGAGGCGGTGACCGCCCTGCCCAAACGCGCCGCCGAGGCCATGGGTGCCGTCGACATTCTGGTGAACAATGCGGGCATCACGCGCGACAACCTGTTCATGCGCATGTCCGAGGACGAATGGCAGCAGGTGCTGGACGTGAACCTGACCGCCAATTTCCGGCTCTGCAAGGCGGTGCTGCGCGGCATGATGAAGGCGCGCTGGGGGCGGATCGTCAACATCTCCTCCATCGTCGGCGCCACCGGCAATCCCGGTCAGGGCAACTATGCCGCCGCCAAGGCCGGTCTGGTCGGCATGACCAAATCGCTGGCCTATGAGGTCGCAAGCCGGGGCATCACCGCCAATGCGGTGGCGCCGGGCTTCATCGAGACGGCGATGACCGACAAGCTTAATGACGAGCAGAAAGCCGCCATCATGGCGCAGATCCCGGCGGGCCGCATGGGCCATGCCGAGGAGATCGCGGCGGCGGTGCTGTATCTGGCCAGCCCCGAAGCGGCCTATGTGACCGGCGCCACGCTGCATGTGAACGGCGGCATGGCGATGCTGTAAGCCGCCCGCGGATGGGCGGGTGGAAAGCATTTGCCATCCCGCATCCGTATGCTATAGGCGCGCAAAGGAATGAGGCCGGGTAGGTGCGGGTGCCGTGCCACGAGGCCGCTCCCGGTTCTGCCGGGTCTGAGCCGTCCGGAGCCCGGGCGGATGGAGCAGCCACCCCGGTGGGGCGAGGGCAAGAGATGGGTCGAATGACCCGGAGACATGTGAGGACTTAAGAATGAGCGATATCCCTGATCGCGTGCGCAAGATCGTGGTAGAGCATCTGGGCGTCGAAGAGGACAAGGTGACCGAGAGCGCCTCCTTCATCGACGATCTGGGCGCTGACAGCCTCGACACCGTGGAGCTCGTGATGGCCTTCGAAGAAGAGTTCGGCATCGAGATCCCCGATGACGCCGCCGAGACCATCCAGACCTTCGGCGACGCGGTCAAGTTCATCAAGGAAGCCTCCTGAGGCCTTCCGATCCCTCGCGGATTTCACGAGCGGCGCCCTTCGGGCGCCGTTCTTGCGTTTGGGGGCAGCGGTCTGCGTGTCAGCGGTGAGAGGGGCTGCCCCGTCTGCCACAGGCGGACAGCGAACGTGCAGGGGGCTCTGCCCCGTCTGCCACAGGCAGACAGGAAGCATGCAGGGGGCTCTGCCCCCGTCTGCGCGGAGGCGCAGACTCCCCCGGAGTTTAGGGGCAAGATGAAGCCGCGTAGCGGTAGCCGAGGGCGGCTTCGGTTGCGAGGTCGAGCTGGCCCGTCAGGAAGGCCAGATCCTCGGGTGCGAGCGCGGGCGGGGTGGCCGGGCGCGGCGTGACGGCGGGGCGGAACCGGGTGCCGAGCCGTCTGGTGACCGGGCGATAGGCGGCGGCGGGCAGCGCCAGCCCGTGGCGCAGGTCGTGCAGGAAGGCTTCCGGCGCCGCCTGCACCGATTCAAGCCGGCAGAGCAGCACCGAGGCGCCGCGATGGAGGAAGCCCAGCAGCGCCTCCTGCTTGGCGCGGCGCAGGGCGAAGAGATTGGCGAAGGGGCGGCCACTGAGCGGGTGGCGGTCCTGCTGCAGCGGCTGGCCCTCGCCGCCTTCGGCGGCAAGCTGCGGGAAATAGCGGGGGCGGTCGGCAATGCTGCGCCATTCGGCGCGCAGGAAATCGGAAAAGGGCAGGGCCTGCATCTCGGGCGGGCAGTGCCATGGTCTGGCATGCATGGATCTGGCCCAGTCGGCGGCATGGCGGAAGGTGCAGACCACCAGCAGATCCTCGGGCAGGACGGTCATCTGCGGAAAGCCGTGTTTCCAGCCGAAGCTTTCGGTGGGGGCAAGCGCGGTGTTGCGCCCGATCAGCCGCTTGACAAAATTCGTGCCGGTGGAGCGTTCGCCAAAGACCTGAAACCGGGTCAGGGGCGCGCCGGTCGGGGCAAGCTGCCAGCCGGTTTCGGGGAAGTCGGGCGCGATCATGGGCTTGTCCTTGGGCGGCGGCTGGGTCAGGCTCGGGCGATCTTGGCCCGCCTGACCGGGGGCCGCAAGGCGGGGAGAGGGCATGCAGACGGTGGCCGCGGCGGTGACCATGGTGCGCGACGACGCCTTCTTCCTGCGCGCATGGCTGCGCCATTATGGCGGGCTGCTGGGGCGCGAGAACTGTTACGTCTTCAATCACGGGCGCGGGGCCGAGGTGGCGGCGCTGGCGGCGGGCTGCAACATCATCGGTCTGCCCGGCGATCCGCATCCCAATTTCGACATGAAGCGCTGGCGGCTGCTGAACGGGCTGGTGGCGGGGCTGCGCGGCTATTACGCCCATGTCATCGTTGGCGATGTCGACGAGCTTGTGGTGCTGGATCCGGCGGAAGGATCGCTGCTGGACTGGCTGGCGGACCAGCCGGGGCGGCGGGTGCTGACGCCGCTGGGGCTGGAGGTGATCCACCGCCCCGAGCTGGAGCCCGATCCGGTGACGGAGGTCATCCTTGGCCCGCGCCGTCATGTGCGGCTGGCGCCGCTTTATTCCAAGCCCAGCATCCTGTCGCTGGGCACCAAGATCGCGCGGGGCGGGCATTTTACCCAAGCCAGCAAGCTGCACACGCCGGATCCGCTCTATCTGCTGCATCTGAAATACTGCGATTTCGCCACCTATGCCGAGGTGATGGACCGCCGCAATGCCGTGGCGGCGGCGGCGGCGGCGGGGGTGGCGGTGAAGGAGGCGGCGATCGGGCGGCACTGGTTCGCGCAGGCGCGCGGCGAGGATCGCGCGCTGTTCGAGGGGTTTGCCGATCTGCCGCTGCAGGAGGGCTTCGATCTGGGCTGGGTGCGCCGCCGGATGCATCGCAGCTGGCGCCCGCGGGGAGAGACCGGATACTGGCAGTTCGACCTGCCCGACTACCGGCAGCAATATCTGCTGCCGGAGCGGTTCTTTGGCATGGTCTGAGCGCCGCGCTCAGGGCTCCAGCGCGCTGAGATAGAGGGTTGCGTCCTGTGACGGACCGGGCAGCAGATTGCGCAGCCTCGCCTCCGTGGCGGCGATTGCGCCGGTTGTCTGTGCCTCGGCCAGCGCAAGGATCTGGCTGCGCACCGGGCCGGGGGTATGCAGCAGCGCGCCCGCCACCAGCACCCCCGCCAGCAGCCCGCCGGAGCTGCGGCGGGCGGGGCCGCGGCGCAGCACGCAGCGCAGGCCATGTATCAGGATCATCACGCCGGACACCGCCAGCATGGCGGCCAGCGTGCCAAGGATGACATCATGGTGCTGGCTGGGCAGGCTGCCCTGCATCAGGCTGGCGCGGATGCGGTCGGGATCGCGGGCCAGCGTGAACACCACCCAGAACCAGCCAAACCCCAGAAGCGGCGAGAGCACGGGCAGGGGGCTGCGGGGGGCGCGTGGCGCGCTGTGGCCGTGATGGGCGAAATGTGGATCAACCCGCTGCACGCGCAGCATGAAGTCGTCATGGGTCAGCTTGCGAAACGCGTATCTCTGCATGGCCTGCTCCCTGACCAATCGCTGCCGCCGGACAAGGCTGCCGGGTTCCGTTAACCTTTGTCGGAGGATTGTGGCGAATTATGGCGGCGAATAAGGCCTGATCCGGGTTTCTTCGCGGGCTTTTTCGACGAATTTTCCGCAGGATTTTCGGACCTTGCGGGCTTAGGCTGATGTAGGCCGCAGGGCGGGCGGGGCCGCAGGGCCCCGCCACAGAGATTACCGGGAGACGGCGTCCAGCACCCGGGCCCAGCTGCGGATGCCCTTGTGGAAGCTTTCGAGGTCGTATTTCTCGTTGGGGGAATGCAGCTGGTCGTCATCCTTGCCCCAGCCCACCAGCATGGCATCCATGCCAAGGATCTGCTGGAAATAGCCCGCGATCGGGATCGATCCGCCGCAGCCCGCATAGGCGGCGGGCTGGTTCCATTCCTGCGCCAGCGCCGCGCGCGCCTGCTCAAACGCGGGATGCGAGGTGCCCATCTCCGACGCGGCGGAGGCGCTGTAATCGGTGAAGGTCACGCTGCAATCGGCGGGCACCTGCGCGCGCACCCAGGCCTGAAAATTCTCGCGGATCGCCAGCGGATCCTGCTGGCCCACCAGCCGGAAGCTGATCTTGGCCGAGGCTTCGGCGGGCAGCACGGTCTTGAAGCCCGCTCCGGCATAGCCGCCGCGGATGCCGTTGATTTCGGCGGTGGGGCGCGACCAGATCATTTCGATGGGGCTGCGGTCGGATTCGCCCGCAGGCTGCGACAGGCCGACATCGCCCAGAAATGCTGCGGCGTCGAAATCCAGCGCCTGCCACTGCGCCGCGATCTCGGCGGGCAGGTCGGGCACGCCCTCGTAGAACTCCGGCACCTGAATGCGGCCCTTATCGTCGAACAGCCCGCCAAGGATGCGGGTCAGCACGCGGATCGGGTTCATCGCCACGCCGCCATACATGCCCGAATGCAGATCCTTGCTGGCGCCGCGGATCGTCACCTCCTGCCCCAGAAGCCCGCGCAGGCGGGTGATGATGGCGGGGGCCTTGGACTGGAACAGCCCGGTGTCGCAGATCAGCGCCAGATCGGCCTTCAGCTCTGCGGCATTCTCCTGCATGAACGGCACCAGCGACGGCGAGCCGCTTTCCTCCTCGCCCTCGAAGAAGAAGGTGATCTTGCAGGGCAGGCTGCCATGCACGCCCTTCCAGGCGCGGCAGGCTTCCAGAAAGGTCATCAGCTGGCCCTTGTCATCCGAGGCGCCGCGGGCGCGGATCACCTGCCCCTTGGCGGTCTCTTCCAGCGCGGGATCGAAGGGATCGCGGTCCCACAGGTCCAGCGGATCGACCGGCTGCACGTCGTAATGGCCGTAAAACAGGATATGCGGGCCGGGGCCGTCCACATGGCCCACCACCATCGGGTGGCCGGGGGTGGGGCGCTTTTCCGCCGCGATGCCCATGCTGGCCAGATCCGCCACCAGCCAGTCGGCGGCGCTGTCGCAGGCCTGCTTGTAGGCGGGGTCGGTGGAAATGGAGGGGATGCGCAGCAGATCCATCAGCCGGTCGAGGGCTGCGGGCATCTCGCCGTCGATGCGGGCCAGAACGGTGTCGAGGGACATGGGGGAGGGCTCCTTCTTTCGGTCGCGGTGACCCTACCAGCCGCGTCCGTCCTGTCCAGAGCCGGGCGCGGGGCAGGCGGGCTGCGCCGAAGGTCTTGATACACATCAAAGCCGCGACGCTTAGTCTCGGTCTAAAGCGTGGACATGCGGCGCCATCGTCGCTAGGTATTCGCAAACGTGAATGCGGCGCAGAAATCCGCAGACACCGCGCAACGTCGCGGGCCAGATGAAGGAAGGAGATGCCGGTGACTTACACCGCAAAGCTCGACGAAGCCCTGAACCGTCTTCATGTCGAAGGGCGCTACCGCACCTTCATCGACATCGAGCGCAAGAACGGCAACTTCCCCCATGCCACGTGGCGCCGCCCCGATGGCAGCGAAACCTCCATCACCGTGTGGTGCGGCAACGACTATCTGGGCATGGGCCAGCACCCCGTTGTGCTGGAGGCGATGCACGAGGCCATCGACGCCACCGGCGCGGGATCCGGCGGCACGCGCAACATTTCCGGCACCACGGTCTATCACAAGCGGCTGGAGGCGGAACTGGCCGATCTGCACGGCAAGGAATCGTCGCTGGTCTTTTCCTCGGCCTACATCGCCAATGATGCCACGCTGTCGACCCTGCCGAAGCTGTTTCCCGGCCTCATCATCTATTCCGACGAGCTGAACCATGCCTCGATGATCGAAGGCATCAAGCGCAATGGCGGGGCCAAGCGCATCTTCCGTCACAATGATCTGGACCATCTGCGCGCGCTGCTGGCGGCGGATGACCCTGCGGCGCCGAAGCTGATCGCGTTTGAATCGGTCTATTCCATGGATGGCGATTTTGGCCCCATCGCCGCGATCTGCGATCTGGCGGAGGAATTTGACGCGCTGACCTATCTGGACGAGGTGCACGCCGTGGGCATGTATGGCCCGCGCGGCGGCGGCGTGGCCGAACGCGACGGGCTGGCGCACCGGATCGACATCATCAACGGCACGCTGGGCAAGGCCTTTGGCGTGTTCGGCGGCTATATCGCCGCCTCGGCCAAGATGTGCGACGCCATCCGCTCCTATGCGCCGGGCTTCATCTTCACCACCTCGCTGCCGCCCGCCATCGCGGCGGGGGCTGCCGCCTCCATCGCGCATCTGAAGCGTGACCAGACGCTGCGCGCCCGGCACCAGACGCAGGCCAAGATCCTCAAGCTGCGGCTGAAGGGCATGGGCCTGCCGATCATCGATCACGGCAGCCATATCGTGCCGGTGATCGTGGGCGATCCGGTGCACACCAAGAAGCTGTCGGACATGCTGCTGGACCGCTACGGCATCTATGTGCAGCCGATCAACTTCCCCACCGTGCCGCGCGGCACAGAGCGGCTGCGCTTCACCCCCTCGCCGGTGCATGGCCCCGAGGAGATGGACAAACTGGTCCGCGCCATGGACGCGCTGTGGTCGCATTGCGCCCTGAACCGGCAGGAGCTGAGCGCCTGAGTCTCAGCGCTAACGGTTTCCTAATTCGCGGCCTTCCGGCGGGATCCGGAAGGCCGCGCTGCGTTGCGGCGTCTGGCTGCAGAAAACCCGTGCAGGCTGGGCAGAACCACGCCGATTAGGGGGCGAACTTCTGTAATTTCAGTTGTGATATGCTAACGTTCCCTCAATAAAGGCCGCGACTCGAATCGCGGACCCGTGATTGGGCAGGCTTAGACCTCTGGGATGTCGGCAAAGAAGGCGGATCGCATGATCGGGCGTAAATCCCCTCGCAAGTCTGAAGACATGGCCGGTGACGGCCCGCGAGGTTTTGACGATTTCACCTTGAAGCTGGGCGATGTCATGCGGGGCGAACGGGCCACGCTGGGCAAGTCCCTGCTGGACGTGCAGCGCGAATTGCGGATCAAGGCAAGTTACATTGCCGCGATCGAAAATTGTGACCCCTCGGCCTTTGACACTCCCGGCTTCATCGCGGGCTATGTGCGGTCCTATGCCCGCTATCTGGGCATGGATCCCGATGAATGCTACGCGGAGTTCTGCGCCGAAAGCGGCTTTGCCGTGGCGCATGGCATGTCCGACCGCGCCTCGACCATGCGCAAGGGCCAGACAGAGCCGCTGCCGCGCCCGGCGGCACGCGATCCCTTCGCCAACCCGCGCATGCCCTTTGCTCCGGCAGGCGAGTCGTTCTTTTCGCGGATCGAACCGGGCGCCATCGGCTCGCTGCTGGTGCTGGTCGCGCTGATCGGCGGCATCGGCTATGGCGGCTATGCGGTGCTGCGCGAAGTGCAGCGGGTGCAGCTTGCCCCCGTCGACCAGACCCCGCTGGTGCTGAGCGATCTGGATCCGGTGCAGCCCGCCGCCGCTGGCCCCGAGGTCGAGGGCGAACAAATCGCCGTTGCCAGCGGTGCCGGTCCCTTCACCCCGCCCACCGCCGAAGCCATGGACCGGCTCTATCGCCCGCAGGCGCTTGACGTGCCGGTGCTGGTGGCGCGGGATGCGCCCATCTCTTCGCTTGATCCGTCGACCGTGGGCGCCTTTGCGCAGGCGGTGCGGCAGCGCATGCCGCAGCCCGTCGCCTCTCCGGATGGCAGCGAGGCGCTGCTGGCCCGCGTCGATGGCGCCCCGGCACTGCCCGGCTCGGGCGAGATCACGCTGGTGGCCGTGCGTCCGGCATGGGTGCGCGTGCGCGGCACCGATGGTGGCGTGATCTATGAACGCGTGATGAACGCGGGCGAGACGTGGACCGTGCCCGCAGGGGAACAGGGGCCGCTGCTGAACGTGGGCGAATCCGGTGCCGTCTATCTGGCGATGGCAGGCCGCACCTATGGCCCGATTGGCCCCAGCGGCACCGTGACCAGCGATCTGCCGCTGGACACCGAGGTGCTGCAGGCGGCCTACAGCCCCGCCGATCCGCAGGCCGACCGCGATCTGGTCCGGCTGATGGCGCAGCTGGAGCCGGTTCTTGCGCAGTCCCGCCCCGCCGAGCAGGTCGCCAGCGCAGAACCGGGCATGCCCAAGGTGCTGCAGGATGGCGCGCCCGGCGTGACCATGATCGCCGTACGTCCGGCATGGGTGCGGGTGCGCTCTGCCGACGGGTCGGTGATCTTTGAAAAGACCATGGCCGCTGGCGAGACATGGGTGGTGCCCGCCACGCAGGATCCCGCCACGCTGCGCGTGGGCGAATCCGGTGCGGTGTATTTTGCGGTCAATGGCCAGACCTATGGCCCGGCCGGGGCCCGCGGCGCCGTCACCTCGAATCTCGCGCTGTCGGTGGATCACCTGACCAAGACCTATGAGGTGGCGGATGCCACCAGCGACGCGGATCTGGAACGGGTCTTTGCGGAGCTTTCCGAAACGGCGCTGCGCGTCGACTGACACGCCCGCGTTCACGCAAGCGTGGCGTCACAGGGCCCGGGGGCGATCCCGGGCCTCTGGTGTTGTGGGGGCCACGGGCCTATGCTGTGCGGGAACGGAACTACTGCCCGTGGAGGGGCCTTTTGCGATGAGTCATAACCCGGTCCGACCCTGGCGCAGCATCGCGCGGCGCACGTCCCGCCAGATCATGGTGGGTTCGGTGCCGGTGGGCGGGGATGCGCCGATCAGCGTGCAGACCATGACCAACACGCCCACCACCGATGTCGCCGCCACCGTGGCACAGGTGCAGCGCGCCGCCGAGGCGGGGGCCGACATCGTGCGCGTCTCCGTGCCTGACGAGGCCAGCGCCCGCGCGCTGAAAGAGATCGTGCGCGAAAGCCCGGTGCCGATCGTCGCGGACATCCATTTCCATTACCGCCGCGGCATCGAGGCGGCAGAGGCGGGCGCCGCCTGCCTGCGCATCAATCCCGGCAATATCGGCAGCCCGCAACGCGTGCGCGAGGTCATCGCCGCCGCCCGCGACCATGGCTGTTCGATGCGGATCGGGGTGAATGGCGGCTCGCTGGAAAAGCACCTGCTGGAGAAATACGGCGAACCCTGTCCCGAGGCGATGGTGGAATCCGCGCTGGATCACATCCGCATCCTCGAAGACAACGATTTCCACGAATTCAAGATCTCGGTAAAGGCGTCGGACGTGTTCCTGTCGGCGGCAGCCTATATGGGGCTGGCCGAAGTCACCGACAAACCCATCCATCTGGGCATCACCGAAGCGGGGGGGCTGACCTCCGGCACGATCAAATCCGCCATCGGGCTGGGCAACCTGCTGTGGATGGGCATTGGCGACACGATCCGCGTCTCGCTGTCCGCCGATCCGGTCGAAGAGGTGAAGGTCGGCTTCGAGATCCTCAAATCGCTGGGCCTGCGTCATCGCGGCGTGAACATCATCTCCTGCCCGTCCTGCGCGCGGCAGGGCTTTGACGTCATCAAGACCGTCGAGGTGCTGGAGCGTCGGCTGGAGCATATCAAGACCCCGATGAGCCTGTCGATCATCGGCTGCGTGGTCAACGGCCCCGGCGAGGCGCTGATGACCGATGTGGGCTTCACCGGCGGCGGGGCCGGGTCGGGCATGGTCTATCTGGCGGGCAAGGCCAGCCACAAGATGTCCAACGACCAGATGGTCGACCACATCGTGAGTGAAGTCGAAAAACGCGCAGCCGCGCTTGAGGAAGCCGAAGCCGCCAAGGCCCGGCACGCTGCGGAGTAGGCAAGATGGCGGACGGGACCTTCATTCCGGGTCTCGTTCCGCCGCAAGATCGGCTGCGGGATTTTACCCTGTTCCGCAGGCTGGAGCGGTTCCGCCCGTCGGAACTGCTGGTCAGCGGGCTGATGCTGGGCAGCGTCGTGGCGCTGCTGGCGGTGCATTACGGCCAGCAGCTGATGATCTACTGGTATGGCCTGTTTCTGGTGACCCGCAGCCTGCATTTTCTGGCGGTGGAGACCCTGCCGGACCGGGGTCCGCCCCGGCTGCTGGTCCTGCCCATGGCGACCATGGTGCTGTCTGGGCTGATCTACATGGCGGGGGGGCTGCTGCTCTGGGTGCAGGCCACGCCCGCGCTGCACAGCTTTTCGCTGGGCCTGCTGTTTGTCTCCGTGCTCAACACCCTGTCGATCCGGTCGCATCTGCGGCTGCTGCTGCGGGTGGATCTGGGGCTGATCGCCACCGGCTGCACCGCGCGGGTGGGCTGGCTGTGGCTGACCGATCCGGGCAGTCTGGACACGCTGGGCCTGACGCTGATGATCGGCTTCGGCTTTCTGTACTTCGTCAAGGTCGCGATGGACGTCACCCGCCTGCGCGAGGTGCTGGACGCGCGGGCAGAGCAGGCGCTGCAATCAGCGCGCCGCCGCGCCTTTGAACAGCTCACCGGCGGCGTGGCGCATGATTTCAACAACCTGCTGACCGCCGTTCTGGGCAATATGGAACTGGCGCGCCTGACCGAAGGCAAGGACGAGCGCGAGGAACTGATGGAGGCCGCCGAACAGGCGGCGCGGCACGGCGCCGAACTGACCGGGCGGCTTCTGACCCTGTCCAGCCGCGCGCGGCTGCAGCCTGCTCGGGTCACCCCCGCAGAGGTGGCGCGGCAGCTCGCGGATCTGGCGGGGCCGCTGCTGCATCCCACCCACCGGCTGCGCTGCGATCTGCCGCGCGGCCTGCCGCCGGTGCAGGCCGATCCGTCCAAGCTGACCGCCGCGCTGATGGAACTGGTGCGCAACGCCCGCGACGCGCTGCCCTGCGGCGGAGAGATCACACTGCGGGCGCAGGCGGGCCGTGGCGAGGTGACGTTCGAAATCGGCGATGGCGGCAGCGGCATCCGGTCCGAGGTGCTGCCCATGGTGCTGGAGCCCTATTTCACCACCAAGCCGGTGGGGCAGGGATCCGGGCTGGGGCTGGCCATGGTGCGCGGCTTTGCCGAACAGTCGGGGGGCCGGATCGAACTGTCCTCGACCCTTGGCAAGGGCACGCGGGTGCGGCTGATCCTGCCCGAGGCGCCGTCCTGACCCAAAGCCGGGCCGGGACGGCGGGTGCGGCTCAGCCCGCGTCGCGCTGATCCTCGACGATCTGGCGCATGCCCTGCAGCGGCACATAACCGCGCAGCATCTGGTCGCCGATCACGAAACTGGGCGTGCCGTTGATCTGCAGCTGTTCGGCCAGCGCGCGGGTCTCGCGGATGCGGCGCTCCACCTCCGGATCGCTCATCCGGGCAAGGATCGCGTCCGCGTCCAGCCCCAGCGTCTCGGCCAGCCGCCGCAGCACCGGCTCGGTCGGATCCTGCTCCAGCACCATCAGCGCGTCATGCACCTGCTTGTAGGCGTCACCGCCCGCCTCCAGCTGCGTGGCGATGGCAAAGCGCGACGAGGCGACCGAGCCTTCGCCAAGGATCGGGAATTCCTTCAGCACGAAACGGATGTTGCCGTCGCTGGCGATCAGTTCCTCCACCTCGGGAAAGGCGCGGCGGCAGTAGCCGCAGCGGTAGTCGGAAAACTCCACCACGGTGATGTCGCCTTCGGGATTGCCGCCCACGAAGGAATAGCCGTCATCCATCAGCGCGTCGCGATGCGCGGCCACCAGATCGCTGTCGGCGGCGCTTTGCTGGTCGGCCTGCCGGGCCTCCAGCGCGGCCACCGCCTCCATGATGACCTCGGGGTTGTCCAGCAGATAGGCGCGGATTTCGGCGCCAAAGGCCTCGCGCTGCGCGGGGGTCATGCTGGAAGGGTCGAACTCCTGCGCCTGAGCTGTCGGGGCGGCAAGACCTGCCGCAAGGATCAGCGCGGCTGTGGCGGGGCGGGCAAGGCGAAAGGGCATCGTGTCTCCGTCGGTCAGGGCCCGGATCGGGCGCATCAGCGTTTCTTTTTGGCGCGATCCGCCTCGTCTAGCACATCCTGCGCGCGCCGCCACGGGGCAGAGCCGCGCGGCAGCAGGTCCAGCGCGCGGCGGGCATGGATGGCGGCATCGCTCAGCTTGCCCTCCAGCGCGTATCTTTGCGCCGTGGCCTCTGAGGCCATGCCGGGATTGCCGGTCTTGGCATAGGCGGTGGCCAGATCGCGCAGGATGCGCGCATCGGCAAAATCGCGGCCCCGCGCGGTTTCCAGCGTCTGCACGGCGGCGGCGGCATTGCCGCTGGCCAGCTGGGCGCGGCCCAGCCCGCTGAGGATCTGCGCGTTGCGCGGCGCAAGACGGCTCGCCTCGGTCGCCACGCGGGCGGCATCGGCGGCGCGGCGCGATTCCAGTAGGATCTGCGCTTTCAGATCGCGGTAGAACGGATCGTTCGGGCGCTGTGCGATGGCGGCATCAATCGCCGACAGCGCGCCGCCCAGATTGGCCTGCCGGTGCTGCGCCACCGCCTCGCGCATATGCGCGATATCGGCGGCACCACTGTCTCCCAGCCGCTGCAGAGTCCAGCCCGGCGCCCGCAGAAAGGCCGAGAGCTTGCCCCGGCTGCGGTGGAACCAGTAATCCGCCGTAGCGTCATTGGCTTCGGGCGCGCGGGTCGCGGCCACCAGCCCCTCCAGCGTGCGGAAGCGGTCGCGGGTCAGCGGATGGGTCTGCATATAGGGATCCTGCCGCCCGACGCTCAGCGCCTCCTGCCCGCGAAAGATTTCCTGCACCTCGACGGCGCCGCGCGGATCGATCCCCGCTCGCACCAGCGTGCGGACCGAGGCGATGTCGGCAGAGCTTTCCTCGGCCCGGGTGTGGCTCAGGAAATTGCGCATCACGCTGGACTGCGTGCCGATCATCAGCCCCATCGCCGCCTCGCCGGAACCGGTGGCGCCGCCCGCCGCCGCTGCCAGAAGCGCGCCCAGCAGGGCCGCGTTCTGCGCCGCGCGCTGGTTGCCAAGCCGTCGGCTGATATGGCCGCCGGTGATATGCGCGGCCTCATGCGCGATCACCGCCTGCAGCTGCTTGGCATTGCCAAGCCGCATGATCAGCCCGGAATTGAGGAAGATATGGCTGGTATCGGCGACAAAGGCGTTCAGGCTGTCGTCGCGGATCACCAGAATGCGCACCTGTGACGGGCTCAGCCCTGCGGCGCTCAGAACCGGGGCCGCGATCTGCCCCAGCGCATGTTCCAGATCGGCGTCGCGCAGCAGCACCGCCGCGCGGGCAGGCAGGGCCGCCGCCAGCATCAGCAGAACCAGAGCGGCGCCAAGGAGGCGGCGTGTCACAGCGGGTGCCGGCATTGACCCTCCCTTGGTTCGTCCGGTATCCGCGGCTCAGGCGGAAATCCGGGTCACCATGGGAGAGCGGGATGCGAAACTCAAGCCGGGGGGCGGTTGATCCCTTCATTGTGATGGATGTGATGGAAGCGGCCCGCGCCGCCGAAGCGTCGGGTCGGCACATCATCCATATGGAAGTGGGCCAGCCCTCGTCCCCTGCGCCCGCCGCCGCCCGTCAGGCGCTGGCAGAGGCGATGGAGCGCGAGTCGCTGGGCTATACCGTGGCGCTGGGTCTGCCCGCGCTGCGCGCCCGCATCGCGCGGCTTTACGCGGACTGGTATGGCGTCGATCTGGATCCGGCGCGCGTGGTGGTGACACCCGGATCCTCGGGCGGGTTCATCCTTGCGTTTTCGGCGCTGTTCGATGCCGGGCAGCGGGTGGCGCTGGGGGCGCCGGGCTATCCGTCCTACCGCCAGATCCTCAAGGCGATGGATCTGACCCCGGTGGAAATCCAGACCACCGCCGCCAACCGGTATCAGCTGGTGCCCGAGGATCTGGCGGGGATCGACTATGACGGGGTGATGGTCGCCTCTCCGGCCAATCCCACCGGCACCATGCTTGGCCTGCCGGAACTGTCGGCGCTGGTGGGGGCGGCGCAGGGGCGGGGCGCGGCCTTCCTGTCGGACGAGATTTACCACGGCATCGATTATGACCACAAACCGGTCACGGCGCTGCAGGTCTCTGACGATGTCTGCGTCATCAATTCCTTTTCCAAGTATTTCTCCATGACCGGCTGGCGGGTGGGCTGGCTGGTGGTGCCGGAGCCGCAGATCCGTCAGGTGGAACGGCTGGCGCAGAACCTGTTCATCTGCGCCTCCAATGCCAGTCAGGTGGCGGCGCTGGCGGCGCTTGACGCCCCCGAGGAGCTGAACGCGAACCTTGCCGTCTATGCCCGCAACCGCGCGCTGATGCTGGAACGGCTGCCGCAGGCGGGCTTCGACCGCATCGCGCCCCCGGACGGCGCCTTCTATATCTATGCCGATGTCAGCCACCTGACACAGGACAGCCGCGCCTTTGCGGCAGAGATCCTCGAACAGGCCGGGGTGGCGGTGACGCCGGGTCTGGATTTCGATCCCGTGCGCGGCGCGGGCACGCTGCGTTTTTCCTATGCGCGCGGCACGGCGGAAATCGAGGAAGGTCTGGACCGGCTGCGCCGCTTCATGGAAACGCGCGGCTGAGGATGCGAATCTGTGGCGCCGCTGCTAGGGTCGGGCGTCAGAGCAGAACAACAGGCGGTAGCAGGATGATCCGGATCGTGGCGGCGCTGCTGGTCTGCCTTGCGCTGGCCCCGATGGCGGGCGCGCAGCAGATGGGCGGACAGGCGCAGTTTGTGGCCGGAGAGGTCCGGGACCGTTTCATGGGGCGGGGCACCGATCTGACCCTGACGCTGAGTCAGGGTGTGCCATGGCGCGCCTTCACCCTGACCGATCCGCCCCGGCTGGTGGTGGATTTCCGCGAGGTGGACTGGACCGGGGCCGATGCCGACGCCATGGACCGGTCAGACGCGGTGACGGCGCTGCGCATGGGACCGTTCCGCGAGGGCTGGTCGCGGCTGGTGGCCGAGCTTGACGGGCCCATGGTGCTGGACCGCGCGGGCATGCGCGTCACCGAAAGCACCGGCAGCGCCGCGCTGGAGGTGGCGCTGAGCCCCGCGAGCCTGACCGACATGGCGGCCCGGTCGGGCGCGCTGCGCGATCCGGCATGGGATCTGCCCGCGCCCGCCGCCGTGGCGCCGCCCCGGCGTGATCCGGCGGCACCGCTGCGGGTGGTGCTGGATCCGGGCCATGGCGGCATTGATCCCGGCGCCGAACGCGCGGGACATACCGAAGCGGCGCTGATGCTGGCCTTTGCGCGCGATCTGCGCGACATGCTGCGCCGCGCGGGCTTTGACGCGGTGCTGACTCGCGAGGAAGATGTCTTTGTCTCGCTGGAAGCGCGGGTGGCCATGGCGCATCAGATGCGCGCCGACCTGTTCCTGTCGCTGCATGCCGACGCCATCGAGGAAGGTGTCGCCCATGGCGCCACGGTCTACACGCTGGCCGAGGATGCGTCGGACGCGGCCTCGGCGGCGCTGGCCGAACGGCATGACCGCGACGATCTGCTGGCGGGGCTTGACCTGTCGGGATCCGATGACCGGGTGGCCAACGTGCTGATGGATCTGGCGCGGCTCGACAATGCGCCGCGCAGCCTTGCGCTGGCGCAGCATCTGGTCGCGGGAATCCGCGGCGCGGTGGGACAGGTGCACAAGCGCCCGCTGCGGCAGGCGGGGTTTTCGGTGCTGAAGGCCGCCGACATCCCCTCGGTGCTGGTGGAGGTGGGGTTCCTGTCCACCGAGGAGGATCTGCGCAACCTGCAGGATCCGGCATGGCGTGCCCGCATGGCGGCGGGCCTGCGCGACGGCATCGCCGCATGGGCGGTGGAGGATGCGGCGCTGGCCCGGCTGCGCCGGCAGTAAGGCCGCGCAGGTTGTGAGGCCTGCGCCCGACGAGGCGGCCCGGTCACCGGCGGCGCCTTGCCGGGGTCACGCGCCCTTGTGTTTTGACGCAGGCCCCGCTGCGGTATAAGGGGAGCGGCAATCCAAAGGGGCATCGCGCGTGATCAGGTTCATTCTGTCGATATTCGGAGCCATCTTCAGCGTTCTCACGCTGGGGGCCATGATGATTGCACTGTCCATGGGCGCGATCTTCTGGGTCTATGGCCGTGACCTGCCCAGCCATGAAAGCCTTGCGCAATATACGCCGCCGACCATCTCCCGCATCTATTCGCAGGAGGGGCAGGTGATCGACGAATTTGCGCAGGAACGCCGCCTGTTCACCCCCGCCGACCAGATCCCCGACATGGTCAAGCAGGCCTTCATTTCGGCGGAAGACAAGAACTTCTACCAGCATCAGGGCTATGACCTGCGCGGCATCGGGGCTGCGGCGGTTGATGCGGTCAAGTCGCGGGGCCGCGACGTGCGCGGCGCCTCGACCATCACCCAGCAGGTGATGAAGAACTTCCTGCTGTCGGGCGACCGTCAGGCCGAGCGCAAGATCAAGGAGATCATCCTTGCCGCCCGGCTGGAGGAAACGCTGAGCAAGGAGAAGATCCTTGAGCTTTATCTCAACGAGATCTTCCTTGGGCAGAATTCCTATGGCGTGACCGCCGCCGCGCAGACCTATTTCAACAAGTCGCTGATGGAACTGGCCCCGCATGAGGCGGCCTTCCTTGCCTCGCTGCCCAAGGCGCCGTCGGATTACCACCCGGTGCGGCAGAAGGAACGCGTGCTGGCGCGGCGCAACTACGTGCTGCGCGAGATGCTGGAAAACGGCTATATCGACGAGCCCACCTACGAGACCGAAGTGGTGCAGCCGCTGAAATCGGTGCAGAACGGCGATTACGATCCCTATCAGAAGGCGCTGCCGCCGCGCGACTATTTCACCGACGAGATCCGCCGCCAGCTGACGCAGGATTTTGGCGAAGGCGAGTTTTTCTCGGGCGGCCTGTCGGTGCGCGCGACGCTGGATCCCGAAATGCAGGTGGAAGCGGCGCGCAGCCTGCGGCTGGCGCTGGAAGACTATGACCGCAGCCGGGGCCGCTGGACCGGCACCGGGATCACCATCCCCGAGGACCGGCTGGGATCGGAGGCGGACTGGCGCGCGGCGCTGTCCGAGGCGGCGGTGGCCCGCGACGTGGATCTGCGCGGCGTCTGGCGCCCGGCGGTGGTGCTGGAGGTGGGCGACCAGCAGATGCGGCTTGGCATCGAAGGCGTGGAGGCGACCGAGGCCAAGCCCTCGGTGGTGCCGCGCAACGACATCGCGTGGATGCGCGGCAGCTTCGTCGACAATTTCGAACGCGGCGACGTGGTGCATGTGCGCGAGATGACCGAGGACGGATCGGGCGCCTTCCTGCGCTGGTCGCTGCGGCAGGTGCCGGAGGTGCAGGGCGCCTTCATGGCGATGGACGTCAATACCGGCCGGGTCATCGCGATGCAGGGCGGGTTCAGCTATCAGGATTCGGTGTTCAACCGCGCCACGCAGGCGCTGCGCCAGCCGGGCTCGTCCTTCAAGCCCTTCGTCTATGCGGCGGCGCTGGATTCGGGCTATGCGCCCTCCACCATCATCATCGACGCGCCGATCGAGATCGACACGCCGCAGGGCGTGTGGCGCCCGCAGAACTCCTCCAACCAGTATTACGGCCCGACGCCGCTGCGCACCGGGATTGAACAGTCGCGCAACCTGATGACCATCCGTCTGGCGCAGGAAGTGGGCATGGACACGGTCGGGCGCTATGCCGAACGTTTCGGGGTCTATGACCATATGGGCCGGGTGCTGGCCAATGCGCTGGGGGCGGACGAGACCACGCTTTACAAGATGATCTCTGCCTATGCGATGTTCGCCAATGGCGGCGAGCGGGTGGAGCCGACGCTGGTGGACCGCGTGCAGGACCGCTATGGCCGCACCGTCTACAACCACGAGGCGGAGCGCGGCAACGAACGGGTCTGCGTGGACTGCGCCGATCCCAACCTGCCGCCGGGCAAGGGCCCGACCATCCGCAACAACCGCGACCGCATCATGGACGGGGTGACCGCCTATCAGCTGACCTCGATGATGCAGGGCGTGGTGCAGCGCGGCACGGCGGCAAGCGTCATCGACCTGCCGGTGCCCACGGCGGGCAAGACCGGCACCACCAACGACGCCAAGGACGTGTGGTTCATCGGCTTCACCTCCAACATCGTGGCGGGCTGCTATATCGGCTTCGACCAGCCGCGCAGTCTGGGCGAACATGCCTATGGCGGCACCATGTGCGGCCCGGTCTTCCAGCGCTTCATGACCAAGGCCGTGGAGAAATACGGCGGCACCGATTTCAAGGTGCCCGAGGCCTGCGAGTTCATCAACATCGACCGTTTCACCGGCGCCCGTCTGGGCGAAGGCGCTTCGGGGGCGAATGTGGTGGCCGAATGCTTCCGTCGCGGTCAGGAGCCGATGTTCGGCGTGCAGCTTGACGGGGGCTGGGCGATGTCGGGCAATTTCGACCTGATCCAGCCCGATGGCACCACCCGCTCGCGGGAGGTCACCACCTCCACCGGGCGCAAGGCGGTGGTGGGGCCGAAGGCCAGCTTCGGCACGCTGAGCTCGGGCGGGCTGTACTGAGCCCCGAGCCGCGCTCCGTGGAGGGAGGGCAGGGGGGCGCTGCCCCCCGCCTGCCTGCGGCAGGCTCCCCCCGGGATATTTCCACCAAGAAGAAGGGCGGGCGGCGCCTTCTGCGAAAGCCGGGGGGCCGAGGCGATTTGCGATTGCAGCCCGGCGCGCTTTGCCCTAAGAGGACGCGCACCGGCACCCGTAGCTCAGCTGGATAGAGCGCTGCCCTCCGAAGGCAGAGGCCACAGGTTCGAATCCTGTCGGGTGCACCACTTCTCCTTTTCAGGTCGGTTCAGTTGCCTCTATGGGGCGGTGTATCCGTGCTGTCTGCTGTGCGGCGTCAGTCGTGGCGGTGGGGCTGTGGGCCGTTGGGGCGGGTCAGGATGAAGGTTGCGGCCCCGGCGATGCAGATCGTCTGTATCGCGAGCAGGTGCAGCGCCAGCCCCATGGCGACGCTCAGCCCCAGGGCTGCGGCCATCATGGTCAGGGCCATCGCCTTGTATTTCGGCGCGATGGCGCCATGGGCGCGCCAGTCGGCGATCATCGGGCCGAAGGTCGGACTCTGTTCCAGCCGCCGCTGCAGCGCCGGGCTGGAGCGGCCAAAGGCGAAGGCGGCGAGGATCACGAAAGGCGTGGTGGGCAGCACCGGCAGCACCACGCCGATGACCCCCAGCAGCAGCGCAAGGGCGCCGACGCTGAACCAGAACACGCGCAGGGCGGCGACAGGGCGGGGCATGACAGGCTTTCGGATGGGCACCCCCCGAAAGCTAGGCCGCGGCACGGGGCAGGGCAAGCCCGCCCGCCGGGGCGCGCGGAATGCCGCAGGGGCGGCCGGATCGAGACAGGGGGGGATGGTAGCGGAGGAGGGACTCGAACCCCCGACACGCGGATTATGATTCCGCTGCTCTAACCAACTGAGCTACTCCGCCAGAGAGTGCGCGCTGAATATGGGAGCGCCGGGGGGAGGTCAAGCAGGAAAATGCGCGCCGGGAGCAGGAAAAATGCGCAGCCCCGTTCGGCGCTTATTTGACGATATGTTCGTTGCGCACGAACATGTTGGACCACGCCCGGTCGACGAGGTCAGGGGTCATGCGATAGGGCCAGCCTTCGAAATTGCAGACCGCGATCATCTGCTCGATCAGGAAGACCGGCTGGTAATTGGCATAGACGTTGCCGATGGTCGGGTATTTCGATTTCAGCAGGTAAAGCAGCGACGCCTCGTCAAGCTGCATCTTCTTCCTGCGCGCCACCATGGCGAAGATCTTGAGGAAATCCTGCTGGCTGGGCCCGTCGATCTTGATCTTGAAGAAGATCCGCCGCAGCGCCGCCTGATCGAAGATCTCGTTGGGGTGGAAGTTGGTGGAAAAGATCACCAGCGTGTCGAAGGGCACCTCGAATTTTTCGCCCGACTGCAGCGACAGGATGTCCTTGGATTCCTCCAGCGGCACGATCCAGCGGTTGACCAGTTTCTGCGGCGGTTCGGCCTGACGGCCAAGATCGTCGACGATGAAGATGCCGCCGGTGGATTTGAGCTGCAGAGGGGCCTGATAGGTGCGCGCGGTGGGGTTGTAGACCAGATCCAGCATCGACAGCGAAAGCTCCCCCCCGGTGATGACGGTGGGGCGCTGGCAGAGCACGTAGCGCGTGTCAAAGCGGGTGCTGCGGCGCAGGCGGGTGGGGTCGTCCTCCTCGGTCTCGGCGGCGGAATGCACGATGGGGTCATAGACGGTGATGACCTGTCCGGAATATTCGATGGCGCGCGGCACATAGATCCGGTCACCCATCGCGTCGCGGATGCCGTTGGAGATGGAGGATTTGCCGTTGCCCGGCGGGCCATACATCAGGATCGACCGCCCGGCGCTGACGGCGGGGCCCAGATGCGAGATCAGATCTTCGGGCAGCACCAGATGCCCCATCGCGCCCAGAAGCTGGTCGCGCGTCACCTGCAGGTTGCGGATGGACTGGTGGGCGACCTGATCGCGATAGACCTCCAGCGGTACCGGCATCGGGCCGAAATATTCCGACTGGCTCAGCGCATCCAGCGCGCGGGCCTTGCCGCTTTCGGTCAGCTGATAGCTCATCTCGCCGTTGGAGGCGGCGCTGAGCGTGCCCATCGCCTCCAGCAGGCTGTGCGAGCGGGCAAGGTCGATCAGTTCCTGCGTGATCACCGTGGGCAGGCAGATGGCGCGGGCCAGACTGGTCACGGTGTTGGTGGTCTTGCGGAACAGCGTCTTCAGCACGATGTCGCGCATCATGATCTGCGGCAGCCGCATGTCTTCCAGACGTTTCGGCGGGGGTGGCGCCATGACGGCGCGGGGGTCTAGGGTCATGTCGGCGGGGCCTTGCTGCGGAACCTGCGGCTTTTGCCCAGCAAAGCCCAGCAATGTGGCAACAGATGGGCCGGGCGCGGGGAAAAGCGCGGCGCGGCGTCACTTGCCGTAGATCATGCCCAGCACGAGATAGAGCGCCAGCGTGCCCCCCAGCGCCAGCCCCATGGGAAAGCGCGTGCCGCTGGACCAGCTTTTCCAGTCCGGCGCCAGACGGCGCAGCGGCGTGGCCCGGGCCAGCCGGTGGGTGACAAAGGCGGCAAGCAGGTTGGCGGCAAACAGCGCCATCAGGAAGCGCAGGTCGGCCAGATGCACGAAAGGGGCGGCGGCGGCGGCGAATTTGGCATCCCCCGCGCCCAGCACCCCCCCGGCGTTCAGCGCGATCCCCGCCACCAGCACCACGCCCAGATGCACATAGCGCCACAGATAGGACTCGAGCGGCAGCAGCAGATAACCCGCCACCGCAAAGACCAGCGCCAGCGCCACCACGGTGCGGTTGGTGATCCGCATCCATTTCATGTCGGTGTAGCAGACGTAAAGACAGAGCGGCAGCACGAAGGGCGCATACCAGCTGGCGGCATGGGCGGGAATGTCCAGCATGGGCCGCCCCCTCAGTTGGTGACGCTGCCGTCCAGCGCCTCAAGCGACCGGGCGGCGGCCTCGAAATGCTGCGGATGGGTTTCCAGCGCGTCGCGCAGCAGGCCCTTGCCGATCTCGACATCGCCGCGTTTCACCGCCGCAAGCCCGAGCGTCTGCAGCAGTTCGGCGCGTTCGATCTGGGTCATGGTCATCACGGGCAGGGTGTAGTTGCCCTGCGCGCCCCGGGCCAGCACAAGGTTGTTCTTGGCGGTGAACAGCGAGGGATCCTGCCGGATCGCATCGGTGAACAGCTGTTCCGCCTCGGTATGGTCGCCCCGGCTGAGCTTGGAAAATCCCCAGTTGTTGAGGATGGTGGCAGGGGTGTTGGTCAGCCCCACCGCCACCTCGTAAAAGCTGTCGGCCTTCTGCCATTCCTGATTGCCGTCGGCGATCATCGCCTCCAGCCGGTAGCGTTTGAAGGTCTCGTGGGTGGGGGGGATGGCGTCGAGCACCTGTTCGGCCCGCGCCCAGTCATTGTTGCGGATCAGCGCATCGGCCAGTTCCACCCGGTCATCGCTGGTGGACTCCGGATGCTCCACCACCTTGGCCCAGGCGATGGCGGCTTCGCTGTTGCGCCGCGCCTTGACCAGCGAGGCGGCCAGTCCGCGCATGAAATCCAGCCGTTCGGGCTGTTCGGCGGCGCTGCGCTGGAAATAGGTGACTGCTTCGGCGGGGTCGGCGGCGGTCAGCATCAGCTCGCTCAGCCCTGCGCCCTCCAGCGCGTTCACCCCGGCAAACTCCCGGTCAACCGCGTCCTTGTCGATGGATCTGTCACAGGCGGACAGCCCGATGACCCCTGCCACGCAGAGGAGTCCAAGGATGGGGTGGCGCATTTTTGCGTCCTTTTACTGCACTTGCCTCGTCACATGGCGCGACGGATCAGATAAGTCCCGCTACCCCGGCGCACCAGCTTGTAGTCTTGCCCTTGCGGGTCATCATAGCCGGGGTTTTCCATTTTTGCGAGCGCCAAGCGCAGATTGTCGCGGATTGCGTCACTTTCGCCATTGTCGAGCCCATAGGCCCGCCGGAAGATCGCCGCCGCTTCCGGCACCTGACCGCGCTCCATCAGCACCACGCCCAGATTGTTCCACGCCTCTGGCCAGTCGGGCGCGTCTTCCACCGCCCGGCGCAGCAGGCGTTCGGACTGGTTGAGCCGCCCCAGCGCCAGATTGGCCGATCCCAGTGCGGTCAGCACCTCGGGCGTCAGGCCCTGATCGCCTGCGGCGCGCAGGAAGGCATCCAGCGCCAGATCATACTGCCCGGCCTGCATCAGCCGGTGCCCCACCAGCAGCCCATCCACCGCCTCGCCGCGCGGATCAAGGGCGGGCGCATAGGGGGTGGCGGGATCGGGGCGCAGCCCCGCATCAGAGCCAAGGCCGCCCGCAGAGCAGGCGGCCAGCAGCGGCAGCAGCAGTAACAGCAGTGATCCCCGGCGCATTTGGTCCTAATTCGGTGACATGGATCCCAGATTGGCGATGCTCACGATCGACGGCCCGACAAGAATGATGAGCAGCGGCGGCACCGTGAAGATCATAGTGGTCAGCGTCATCTTTGTCGGCAGCTTGTTTGCCTTTTCTTCGGCGCGCATGACCCTTTTGTCACGCATTTCCGCCGCATAGATGCGCAGCGCGTCGGCGATCGAGGTGCCGAAACTGGCCGCCTGATTGAGCACGGTCACGAAGGAGGCGACGTCCTGCACGCCGCAGCGCTCTCCCATGTCGTTGAGCACCTGCGTCTTGTCCTTGCCCGCCTTCATCTCGTGGCTGATGATCTGGAATTCATCGGCCAGCGCCGGATAGGAGGCGCGCAGTTCCCGCGCCACCCGGACGATGGACTGGTCCAGCGACTGCCCGGCCTCGACGCAGACCAGCAGCATGTCCAGTGCGTCGGGGAAACCTTGGGTGATCTGTTCGCGCCGCTCTTCGACGCGGCGGGTGATCCAGTATTTCGGCGCCATGTAACCCACGGCGCCCGGCCCGATCATGTAAAACATCTTCTGCTGCATGGTGGCATCGGGGGTCGCCTTGAACATCAGGTAATAGACCACGCCCGCCGTCAGCAGGCCCACGCCCAGCACCACCTGCGCGAGATAGTAAAGCCGCACCGCATCGCGGCTGCGATAGCCCGCCTGCAGCAGCCGCAGCCGCACCTGTCCCAGTTCCTCGGCGCTTTTGGGCTCCAGATACTGGGCGTATTTGTTCAGCTTGGCGTTGCGGCGCTTGTCGCGCAGGATGGCGCGGGTTTCGGAATCGACCTTCTGCTTCGCGGTCTCGCGCAGCTTGTCCATGGGGTCGGGTTTCTGGTTCAGCATCAGGGGGATGCTGGCAAGGATCAGCACAAAGGCCAGCCCCGCCACCACCATCAGCGGCCCGGCGGGCCCCAGAAGCCCGGTCACGAGCGTGTTCAGCTGGTCGATCATCGGAAGACGCCTTTCAGACCTTGATGTTGACGAGAATGCGCATCACGAACAGGTTCGCGGCAAGAAAGATCGCGACGATGAAGCAGGCCGGAATGAACCACGGATGGTCCAGCACCTCGTCGTAGTAATGCGGATCGAAGATCTGGATCGCCAGCAGCACCGCCACCGGAAAGCCGGACAGGAACTTGCCGGACCACTGCGCCTCGGCGGTGATGGCCTTGACCCTGCGGAACAGGCGGAAGCGGGCGCGGATCACCTTGGCCAGCCCATCAAGGATTTCGGCAAGGTTGCCGCCCGACTGCTGCTGGATCGTGACCGCCACGGCGAGAAAGCGCAGATCCTGCATATCCAGCCGTTCGGCCATGTGTTTCAGGCTTTCGCCGATGTCGCGGCCATAGGTCGCCTCGTCCGCGATCACGCCGAATTCGGTGGCAAGCGGATCCTTGATCTCCTTGGACACGATGGCGATGGCGGAACTGAACGGATAGCCCACGCGCAGGCTGCGCACCATCAGTTCGACCGCATCGGGCAGCTGTTCCTCGATCAGCGCCAGCCGCTTTTTCGCCTTGTGGTTCACCCACATGAACACGCCGCCGACGCCGATGCCCAAGCCCATCACCAGCCGCACCGGCAGGCTGGTTTCCGTGGCCATGGTCAGGCCAAGAAACGCGAAGACGCTGACCGCCGCCATCATCATCAGCAGCTGGTTGGGGGTAAAGGCGATCGCCGCCTTCTGCGCCCGGTCCGCCAGCAGCGAATAAAGCGGCACGCCCCGGCTTTCCAGATGCTGGTCCATCTCCTTGCGGAGCTTGGCCAGAACCTCTTCGCGACTGGTGGACTTGTTCAGCATCTCCAGCCGCCGGTTCACCCGGCTGTTGAGGCTGATCGACTTGCCGAAGGCCACCAGATAGACACCTTCGACCAGCACGAGCACGCCCAGAAAGATCAGGCCGTAGATGATCGGTTCTGCGGAAAGCATGGGGCGTTACTCCGGACGGAAGGGTTCGTAGATCGAAGGCGGAATGTCGAAGCCCCACATCTTGAAGCGTTCGGAGAAATGGCTGCGCACGCCGGTGGCGGTGAAATGGCCGATGATCTTGTTCTCTGGGGTCAGGCCCACCCGCTGAAAGCGGAAGATTTCCTGCATGGAGATCACGTCGCCTTCCATCCCGGTGATTTCGGTGATGGAGGTCATGCGGCGGGATCCGTCCTGCAGGCGCGAGGCCTGCACGATCAGGTTGACGGCGCTGGCGATCTGGCTGCGCATGGCCTTCAGCGGCATTTCCACGCCCGCCATGGCGATCATGTTTTCCAGACGCGAGATGCCGTCGCGCGGGTTGTTGGCGTGGATCGTGGTCATCGACCCGTCATGGCCGGTATTCATCGCCTGCAGCATGTCGATGACCTCTTCGCCGCGGGTTTCGCCGACGATGATCCGGTCCGGGCGCATCCGCAGCGCGTTTTTCAGGCAGTCGCGCGGGGTGACGGCGCCCTTGCCCTCCACATTGGGGGGGCGGCTTTCCATGCGGCCCACATGGCTTTGCTGCAGCTGCAGTTCCGCCGTATCCTCAATGGTCAGGATCCGCTCGCTGTCGTCGATGAAGGAGGACAGGGCGTTGAGCGTGGTGGTCTTGCCCGAACCGGTGCCGCCCGACACGATGACGTTAAGCCGCGTGGCCACCGCCGCCTGCAGATAGACCGCCATCTCCTCGGAAAAGGCGCCGAAGGCGATCAGGTCGTCGATGCCCAGCTTGTCCTTCTTGAACTTCCGGATCGACACCAGCGAGCCATCCACCGCGATGGGGGGGACCATGGCGTTGAAGCGCGACCCGTCTGCCAGACGCGCGTCGACATAGGGGTTGGATTCATCGACGCGGCGGCCCACGGCGGACACGATCTTGTCGATGATCCGCATCAGGTGGCGTTCATCCTTGAAGGTCACGTCCGACAGGGTCAGCTTGCCTTCGCGTTCGATGAAGATCTGATGCGGGCCGTTCACCAGAATGTCGGAGACGCTGTCATCCTTCAGCAGCGTTTCCAGCGGGCCAAGCCCCTTCACCTCGTCGTAAAGCTCCTGATTGAGCGTCGCGCGTTCCTCTCGGTTCAGCACGATGCCCTTGTCCTGCAGGGATTCCGCCGCGATGGCGGCGATTTCCTCGCGCAGGTCGGCATCAGAGGCCTGATCGATGGCGGCAAGGTTCAGGTTGTCCAGAAGCGCCCGGTGCAGTTCCAGCTTGATGTCGCCCAGCCGTTCCTTGCGCTTCTTGTCGCGGTCATCCGCCGCCACCTCGGCGGGGCGCGCGGGCTGCGGCTTGCGCATGGAGGCCTTGAGCGCGGCAGGCACCGCATCGGCGGATCGTGCCGCCGGGGCCGGGTCGGCTTCCTTCAGCGAGGCTTTCTTGTAGCGCGAGAACATCCCGGTCTCCTTCAGGCGGCTTCGGCGTCGGACAGGCCGATGGCGTGCAGTTCGGCGGCCAGCTTGACGATTTCCTTGCGCAGCGGATTCTTGGCGGCGTGGCTGGCCAGCGGCAGCCCGTGGTCGCCTGCGGTCTGCACCGGCTTGCCGCCATCGGGCAGCCACAGCTGCAGCGCGATGCCCAGCGTGTCGGCCATGCGCTTGGCGCGGCTCTTGCCCTGCAGGTCGGTGAATTTCGGCGCCCGGTTCAGCGCGAAGCGCAGCTTGTCAAAGGGCAGATCCTCGGATTGCAGCGCGCGCTTCAGCCGCAGCGCGTTCTGCGCCGACCGCATGTCCAGTTCCATCAGTACGAAGAACACCTGCGCCTGCGTCAGCACCGTATCGGTCCAGTCGAGCAGGGCGGTGGGCATGTCGACGATGACAAAATCGAAATGTTCGCGCGCCACGTCCAGCAGGCGGCGGATGTCATCGGGCGACACCAGATCCAGCGGCAGCAGATCGGGGGGAGAGGTCAGCACCTGCAGCCTGTCCTCGAAACCCACCAGCGCCTGCGCAAAGCTGTCGCCATCCATGGACCGCAGATCCGACATCAGCTCCACCACCGCGTCGCGCCGGGGCAGGTCCAGATAGGTGGCCACCGTGCCGAACTGCAGGTCAAGATCGATGAGGCAGACGCGGGGGGAGCGGTCCTTGGCGATATTGGCCAGCTCCCATGCCAGATTGACGGCAAAGGTGGTGGTGCCGCAGCCGCCGCAGAGCCCCTGCACCGCGATCAGCACGCCGTCGCCGCCGCCTTTCAGCGCGACACGGGACGCCGGTTCCGGTGCCGGGTCTGCCTTGCTGCGGCCAAGCCGGGCCACGGCGGCGGCAAGCTCGCCCTCGGGCAGCGGGTAGGGCACAAATTCATCCGCCCCGGTGCGCAGCAGATGGTGCAGCGCGGCGGGGGTCACGTCTTCGGCGATCAGCACCACCTGAATGTCGCGCGATCTGGCAAGGCTGATGATGCTGGCAAGCAGGGGCAGCTGCGCCTCGTCCTCGCCATCCAGCGCAAGGGCGATGAATTTCAGCCCCGCCGCATCGGGCTGGGCCAGAAAGGACAGCGCCTCGGGAAATCCCAGATCGCCCCAGCCTTCGCCCAGCAGTGTTTCCATGTCTTCGATGAGCAGATCGAAATTCTGCACGTCGCGGCTGACCGTGCAGGCCACGATGGGGCTGGGCTCCGTCTGCAGATCGCGCTTGCTCGTCATTCCCTGTGATCCTCTGCCTCTGGGGGCTCCCGGCGGCAGGATCAGCGGGGATCACCCCGCCCTGCGCCGCAGGAGCGCACCGCCCGACTCGAGCATCGGGACGGGCTTCCCGTCATCGGCCAAGGTGCTGGGGAAATAGGGCAAGAATTTGTCTGAAAGATCGTAATTGTGCGATCTTTCCGCACGATCCCTTGGGGTGGCGTTAACCCTCGCCCCCCGAATTTTCGGTGCGCGCCCCGGTCAGCAGTGTTTCGGGCTGGGCGCTGCGGACATATTCGCGATAGACCACTTCGGCATATTTCCCGTCCAGCACAGTGGGATGGGCGCGCACGAAGCCCGACACCTCGGTGACGGTGCGGCGGTTGCGCCGCTCCCGGCCCTCGGTCACGACCAAAGGCTGCGTTTCGCCAAAGGAAACGACCGCTTCCAGCCGCGAGGTGGAAATGCCCTGGCTGGCCAGAAAGGCCACGACCGCCCGCGCGCGCTTCAGACCCAGCGCCTTGTTATAGGCGTTGGAACCGACAAGGTCGGTATGGCCATAGACGCGGAACTGCAGTTCGGGAAACTGCCGGATGAAGGCCGCCTGCTCGCGCAGCGTCGCCACCGCCGCCGCGTCCAGCGCCGCGCTGTTGAAGGCGAAATTGACCATGGAGGGCACTTCGGCGGCAAAACGCTGCGCCAGATCGTAGGTGTAGCTCTTTTCCCCGGACATGATCTGGGTGTTGTTCATGGTGGAATTGCCGAAAAAGCCGTTATCCGCGATGGATCCGGCCTCTTCGTAGAACTGGCTCTGCGTGGGGTCGCCCCCCGCCGCGCAGGCGGAGAGCAGGCCGATGCCCAGAATTCCGATGCTGCCTCTGATCATCCGCTGCCCCGACATCGTCTCAATCCATCACATAGCCATAAGAGCCGTTGAAATCCTGCTTGGCCACTTCGCCCGCAGCGCCGCGGGTGGGGCGGCGTTCGTCAGAGGCGGTGCGCCCGAACAGGAACAGATCCTTTTCCGACGGCGGCTTGATGCGGTCGGTGGGCAGGGCCAGCGCCTCGCCCCGGGTGGGGGTGACCAGATGCGGCGTCACGATGATGACCAGTTCGGACTGCTGGCGGCTGTATTCGGCGCTGCGGAACAGCGCGCCCAGCACCGGAATGTCGCCCAGCCACGGCACCTGACCGTTCACGTCGCGGAAATCGTCCTGCAGCAGGCCCGCGATGGCAAAGCTTTCGCCGTCGCGCATCTCCACCGTGGTCGAGGTTTCGCGGCGCCGGAAGGCGTCGATGGTGATGCCTTCGGAGGTGAAGCCGTTCGCCGTGTCGATGGAGGACACCGCCGCATTCAGTTCAAGATTGATGAGATCGCCATCCACCACGCGCGGGATGAAATTCAGCTCGACCCCGAAGGCCTTGAATTCGACGGAAATCATGCCGTCTTCCTGCGCCACCGGCACCGGATATTCGCCGCCCGCAAGAAACTTGGCCTCCTGTCCCGACAGCGCGGTCAGGTTGGGTTCGGCCAGCGTGCGCACCACGCCTTTCTGTTCCAGCGCCTCCAGCAGCACGCCGACCTCAAGCCCGCCCGCATTGAACCCCAGCAGCATGGCGCCCTGTGTGTCCGAGGGCACGTCGACCGGGTTACCCAGCGAATTTTCGCTCTGCAGCCATGTGCCGGTTTCGGTGCCGATGCCCAGATCGCCGCCCAGCACCTCGCCGCCAAGGCTCAGCGAGGAGCGCAGCGCCTTGGACACCGACCGCTGCATCTCGGCGAAGCGGACCTTCAGCATGACCTGCTGCACGCCGCCCACCGTCATCAGGTTGGACACCCGGTCGGGGGCGTAGCGCTGCGCCAGATCCAGCGCGCGGTCCAGCTTCTGCGCGCTCGACACCGTGCCCGACAGCACGATGCCGTCATTGGCGGTGCGCACCTCGATGGTCTCGCCGGGCAGGATCTGCCGCAGACGCTCCTTGAATTCGGTGACATCGGCGGCGACGCGCACGTCGACATTGGTGATAAGCCGCCCGTTGCCGTCCAGAATGGTCAGGGTGGTGGTGCCCGGCGTCTTGCCCAGCACATAGATGGTGCGGTCCGAGAGCGAGGAAATATCGGCGATGGCGGGATTGGCGATGGAAAGTTCGGCAAAAGGCTCGTCGCTTTCAACCACAACGGCGCGGTTCATCGGCACGTTCAGCACGCTTTCCGTGCCGGTCTGCACAACCCGCAGGCTCTGCGCCTGAGCGGTCGGGGCAACCGGGCTTGCACCCAGCACCAGCCCCAGCAGGCCTGCCGTCAGAAACTTGTCAAATGTCATGTGACCTGCCTTTCGATCACGCCTCGGGAGCAGGTCTTGATGCCCGCTTCGCACCGGACTGTGCGCGCGTTCGCCTTTTTTTGCAACAATCAAAGGGGGGGCGCGGGCCGGTGTGGGTCTGCCGCAACAGAGCCCGGGCCAGGCCCCCGGCAGGGCAGGGGCGGCCAGAGCCGCCCGCTGCGCAAGTGTCTGGAACGGTTCAGTTCGTGCAGGGGATGGGAATATCCACGACCTCGCTGCCGCGCCGCACCCGCGTGGTGCAGGTGACGGGGGCCACGGGGGCGGCCTGCGGCACGACCATGTCCAGCCCCAGCAGCGCGCGCTGGTCCACCTCGATGGCCTCGGCCACGATGGTCTCGTTGACCCCCATCAGCGACAGCGACAGCCGCCCGGTGCTTTGCGCCTGTGCCAGCGAGGCGACCTGCTGCGGGCTTGCCGCCACCGTCACCGACCGCGCGATGTTGACATCGGTGCTGTCCAGTTCGGCGGTCTGGTCGACGGCGATCAGCTTCACCCCGGTTTCGATCAGCTTGGTGATCTCGCCCTGACCGCGCCCGCCATCGCCGACGCGCCCGGTCCAGTAGATGTCGACCCGGTCGCCCGGTCGCAGGAATCCCGACACGCCGGTATGCACGTCCACCTTGATGGCAAAGGCGCGCTGGCCCGGCTGCAGCCGCGAGGTCAGCCCGGCATCGCCGCCCGGCTCGCTGATCTTGCCGGTCTGCACCGCCTCGAATTTCTCGATGGCGCGCAGCGCCACGCGGGGCGCCTCGCCTTCGGCAAAAAGCGGGCGCTCGGCGCCAAAGGTGCCTTCGGGCAGGATCTCCTGCGGCCACGGCGCCAGCCGCACATCCGCGTCGGTCACCACCTCGCCATGGGCGATGGCGCGGGTGGTCACATAGATCTCGGCGGTGGGGATGACCTTGCCCGCCTTCTCGCGCTCCTGCTGCAGGGCAGTCTGATAGGCGTTGATGTAATTCTGGGCCATGTAGACGGCAAAACCGGCAAGTCCCAGTCCGGCGATCAAGACAAGTCCGAATACCAGTCGCATTGGGGTACCTTTCGCGTCATGGCCCCGCGCGGCGGCCTGCGGGCGCAGGCGGGCGGGGCAGAAAAATGCAGGCGCAGCGCCGGTCCGCCACCAGAGGCGCGGCAGGTCCAGCCTCAGGATCAGGGCGCCGCGGGGCAGGGACTGCCCGCAGGACGGAGGGGGTCAGGCGCGACAGCACGGGGCCGGGGCCCTGTCACAGACTGGAAAAGCCCCGCGATCCTTCTGGATCCGCGAAGCCGTCAGCACCGGTGGGTCACTCTCCGAACAGGGCCGCCTGTTCTTGCGCAACGGCATTTCCTGCCGCCACATCCATATTCGCCGCGTTGTCCCGGATCTGGTAGAAGGAGATCGCGGTCATTGCCACGACAGAGGCGATCAGCACCACCCAGTCGATGGTCACGGCACCGGTTTCGCTCTTCAGGAACTTGATCAGACTGTGATACATCGTCGAACCGTCCGCATCATGGCGTTGCGTTGGGGTGCCAGGCTTGTGGCGTCCACCGGACCGGCCGTGACCGATCCGGTGGCTGATGTCGGCAAGGATCAGTTGCCAGCGGCGCCGAAAAGGGTGGTCTGTTCGGCGGCAACCGCGCCGCCTGCGGCAGAAATCATGTTGTCAGCGCTGGTTTCGATGGTGGTGTAGGCGCCGATGGCCATGGCCACCACAGCGGCGGTCAGCACAACCCAGTCAACGGTCACTGCGCCGTCTTCGTCTGCGCGGAAGTTTTTGATGAAGTTCAGCATGGTCTCTCTCCGTGGTGTCTTGGTTCAGGGGCCACCGCGTCGGTGTCTGCCGGGCCTCTCTCACTGCCCGTCCGCTGCGGTATGACCCTATATAGCCCCCGGATTTAGGCCGGATTTGGGCACAACTAAGATGATTTTACAGAGCATGAACCTTTCTCGCAGATTTTGCTCAAGCTTATGAAAATAATAATTTAAATCCTGAAAATCCTCCGCAAACATGGCGCAATTGTGTCGCATCTGGCAGCTTCACCACAGTCCCGCCGCGCTTTGCGCGACCGTCTTGGGAAAATGCCGGTTCCATGCGATGCTGTCCGCAGAAACGCTCCGGAAAAACCCGGACAGAGCAGAGGCAGGAGGAGTGATGCGACGCGGGATCGGGGCCGTGACCCTGCTGGCGATGCTGTGGGCCGGACCGCTTGCGGCCCAGAGCCCGCCCGCCTTTCCGGAGTTTTCCGCCAAACGGGTGACCCCGCCCAAGCCGGGCACGAAACGCCGGATCACGGTGCAGATCGTGCCCGCGCCGGTGCTGCCGAAACCCGCCGCCCTGCCGCTGCCCGATCCGGCGGCGCCTGCCGCCCCGGGCCGGGCCACCGGCACCGGCAGCTATGACTGGTTCTGGGAAACCGTGTCGCCCGATCTGGCCGCCTCGGGGCCGGGGCGGCTGGAACCCGCGCTCAACCTTCTGGCCAATCCGCCGCAGGGCCGGGGGGTGGCGGCACCGCGGCTGCAGCACCTGCAGGACATCGCCGCGCGCCACGGCATCGACCTGCTGCGCGCCACGGTCGGCACAAGGGTGTCGCCCGCGCTGGCGCTGGCGGTGATGACGGTGGAATCCGCCGGCCGCGCCGATGCGCAGAGCCATGCCGGGGCGCAGGGGCTGATGCAGCTGATGCCCGCCACCGCCGCGCGCTTCGGCGTGACCGACAGCTTCAATGCCGGGCAGAACATCCGGGGCGGCGTGGCCTTTCTCGATTTCCTGATGGAAAAATTCGACGGCGACCCGATCCTCGTGCTGGCGGGGTACAATGCCGGGGAAAACTCCATTCCCAAATTCGCGGGCGTGCCGCCCTATGCCGAAACCCGCGACTACGTGCCCAAGGTGCTGGCCGCCTTCACCGTGGCCAAGGGGCTTTGCCTGACCCCGCCGCAGCTCATCTCCGATGGCTGCGTCTTCCGCGTCACCGCCAACTGAGCCTTCATCTTGCCCGGAAAACTCCGGGGGAGTCCGCGCAGCGGACGGGGGCAGAGCCCCCTGCGACCCTGCTCGCTCCGTCTCTGCGGACGGGGGCAGAGCGTCCTTCCCCGCCCATCCTCCCCCCTCGACGCCGCGCGCCCGATCCCGCATAACCCCCGCCATGGATCAGCTGCCCATCGACACCGTCCTGCCCGCCCTTCTGGACGCCCTGCGCCAGCGGGGCCGCGCCGTACTGCAGGCCCCGCCCGGCGCGGGCAAGACCACCCGCGTGCCGCTGGCCATGCTCGAGGCCGGGCTGACCCCGGGGCGCATCGTGATGCTGGAACCGCGCCGCCTTGCCGTGCGCGCCGCCGCCACCCGCATGGCCCAGACACTGGGCGAGATGCCGGGCCAGACCGTCGGCTACCGCATCCGGGGCGAGTCGCAGATCGGCAAATCCACCCGCATCGAGGTGGTGACCGAAGGCATCCTGACCCGGATGATCCAGTCCGATCCCGACCTGCCCGGGGTGGGGGCGGTGATCTTCGACGAATTTCACGAACGCTCGCTCAATGCCGATCTGGGGCTTGCGCTCTGTCTCGAAATCGCGGGCGCGCTGCGCGAGGATCTGATCCTGCTCGCCATGTCGGCCACGCTGGATGCCGCCCCCGTGGCCGAGCTGATGCAGGCGCCGATCCTCACCTCCGAAGGCCGGGCCTTCCCGGTGGAGCCGCGCTGGCTCGACCGTCCCGTGCCCAAGGACCGCCGCCTGCCCGAAGCCATGGCCGGGCTCATCACGCAGGCCGTGGCCGAGACCAAGGGCGGCCTGCTGGCCTTCCTGCCCGGAGAGGGCGAGATCCGCCGCACCGAGGCGCTGCTGCGCAGCCGTCTGCCGGGGGATGTGCAGATCCGCCCGCTTTACGGCGCGCTGCCTTTTGACGCGCAGCAGGCCGCGATCCGTCCCGAAGCGCAGGGGCGCAAGCTGGTGCTCGCCACCGCCATTGCCGAAACCTCGCTGACCATCGAAGACGTGCGGGTGGTGGTCGATGGGGGGCGCGCCCGGCGCGCCCGGTTTGATCCGGGCTCCGGCATGGCGCGGCTGATCACCGAACGGGTGACCCGGGCCGAGGCGGCGCAGCGCGCGGGCCGGGCAGGGCGGGTGGCGCCGGGCGTGGCCTACCGGCTCTGGACCAAGGGCGAGGAGGGCGGGCTTGCCGCCTTTCCCCCCGCCGAGATCGAGGCGGCGGATCTGGCGGGGCTGGCGCTGGATCTGGCGCTCTGGGGGGCGCAGCCGGGGGATCTGCCTTTCCTGACCCAGCCGCCCGCCATGGCCTATGCCGAAGCGCAGGCGCTGCTGGGAATGCTGGGCGCGCTGGGCGGCGAGGGGCGGATCACCCCGCATGGCCGCGCGCTGGCGCGGCTGCCGCTGCATCCGCGGCTTGCCCATATGCTGACGCTGTCGGGGCCGGGGGCCGCGCCGCTGGCGGCGCTGCTGTCGGACCGTGACCCGATCCTTGGCGCGCCCTCGGATCTGGCGCTGCGGCTCGAGGCGCTGCGCGATGCCCGCCGCTTCACCGAAACCCGCCCCTATGGCCTGAACCGCCCGGCGCTGGAGCGGATCCGCACAGAAGCCGCGCGGCTCGCCCGCGCCACCTCCGGCCCCAAGGCCCAGCTGAGCCCGGCGCAGCAGGCGGCGCTGGCCTATCCCGACCGCATCGGCCTGCGCCGCCGCGGCGAGGCGCCGCGCTTTCAGCTTTCGGGCGGCAAGGGCGCGGTGCTGGACGCCGCCGATCCGCTGGCGGGCCAGCGCCTGATCGTGGTCACCGACACCGATGGCAACCCGCGCGAGGCGCGGATCCGTCAGGCGCTGCCCATCGCCGAATCCGACCTGCGCGCGCTGTTTGCCGAACAGCTGCGCTGGGTGGACAGCTGCCACTGGTCGCGCCGCGACCGCCGCGTCGTCGCGCGCCGTCAGGAACGGTTCGGAGAGATCGCGCTGGATGACCTGATCTGGAAAGACGCCCCCGCCGAGGCGCTGTCGCGCGCCATGCTCGACGGCGTGCGCGATCTGGGACTGGCGCTGTCCCCGGCGGCGCGGCGGTTCTGCGCCCGGGTCGAGATTGGGCGGCAGGCGGGGCTCGATCTGCCCGACATGGCGGAGCCCGCGCTGATGGCAGAACTCGAGACATGGCTGCTGCCCTGGCTCGACGGCGTGCGCAGCGCCGAGGACTGGAAACGCATGGATCTGCTGCCCGCGCTGCGCGGCAGGCTCGACTGGGGCCAGAAGCAGGCGCTGGACGCCGCCGTGCCGGGCAGCTTCACCACGCCCCTGGGGCGGCAGATTCCCATCGACTATTCCGGCGACCACCCAGAGATTGCGCTGCGGCTGCAGGAAATGTTCGGCCAGACCAGCCATCCCATGGTGGGCCGCACGCCGCTGCGGGTCACGCTGCTGTCGCCCGCGCAGCGCCCGGTGCAGACCACCATGGATCTGCCCGGCTTCTGGGAAGGATCCTATGCCGATGTGCGCAAGGACATGAAATCGCAATATCCCCGCCATCCCTGGCCCGAGGATCCGCGGCAGGCCGATCCCACCCTGCGCGCCAAGCCGCGGGGAAGCTGAGGGTCCGGGCTTCTTCTGACCCCAAATATCCCGGGGGAGTCCGCCTTTGGCGGACGGGGGCAGCGCCCCCGTTTTCCGGTCTGTCCGCCTGTGGCGGACTGGGGCAGCGCCCGCTTTCCGGTCTGTCCGCCTGTGGCGGACGGGGGCAGCGCCCCCGCTTTCCGGTCTGTCCGCCTGTGGCGGACGGGGGCAGCGTCCCCCCTTGCGCGGGTCATGGGGGCAGAGCAGGTAGGGGGCTCTGCCCCCTCGGCCTGCGGCCTCACCCCCGGGATATTTTTGGTCAGAAGAAGCGGCGGAGTGGACAAGTGCGGATCGGGGCGACAGAACCGGAGGAAACGGAGGGCGGCATGGACATGGATGATCTTGCAGCACGCATTCTGGCCGGGGAGCGGCGGGCGCTGTCGCGGGCGATCACGCTGGTTGAAAGCGGGCGCGCGGATCATCGGCGGCAGGCCATGGCGCTGCTGGAGGCGCTGCGCGGTCATGACCGCACGGCCCTGCGGATCGGGCTGTCGGGCACGCCGGGCGTGGGCAAGTCGACCTTCATCGAAGCGTTCGGCCTGATGCTGACTGGGCAGGGGCTGCGGGTGGCGGTGCTGGCGGTGGATCCCTCCTCGGCGCGGTCGGGCGGCTCCATTCTGGGCGACAAGACCCGGATGGAGCGGCTGAGCCGCGACCCTCATGCCTTCATCCGGCCCTCGCCCGCGCAGTCGCAGCTGGGGGGCGTGGCGCGCCGCACCCGCGAGGCGGCGGATCTGTGCGAGGCGGCGGGCTTTGACGTGATCCTGATCGAGACGGTGGGGGTGGGCCAGTCCGAGACCATGGTGGCGGAGATGTCGGATCTGTTCATCCTGCTGCTGGCGCCTGCGGGCGGGGACGAGCTGCAGGGGGTCAAGCGCGGCATCATGGAAAGCGCTGACCTTATTCTGGTGAACAAGGCCGATGGCGATCTGAAGCCCGCCGCGACCCGCACCTGCGCCGATTACGCGGGGGCGCTGCGGCTGCTGCGGCGGCGCGCGCAGGATCCGCAGGGGTTTCCCAAGGCGATGACCGTGTCGGCGCTGGAACAGGCCGGGCTGCAGACCGCATGGGCCGAGATGCAGGCGCTGACTGACTGGCGCCGCGCCGAGGGGCATTTTGCCGCGCGCCGCGCGGCGCAGGCGCGGCACTGGTTCGAGGCGGAGCTGCGCGAGGGGCTGCTGGCGCGGCTGCGCCGCGAGCCGGTGAAATCGGCGCTGGCGGATCTGGCGGCGCGGGTGGAGGCGGGGGACCTGAGCCCCGCGCTGGCGGCGGAAGATCTGCTGCGCCGTCATCTAGGGGAATGAGCAGGGCGCAGGCCCTTGACGGGCGGGGGCGCGAGGTCTAGAGAAGCGCGACCAGATTCCGGGCGCTGTTCAGGCGGCGCCCTTTCATTTTGGCGGAAGGCCCGCTTTCGCCCCGAGACACGAAGGAATGGACCCTATGTCGCGCGTATGCGAACTGACCGGCAAAGGCCCGATGACGGGCAATAACGTGAGCCACGCCAACAACAAGACCCGGCGCCGTTTTCTGCCGAACCTCAACGACGTGACGCTGCAGTCCGAAACGCTGGGCCGTGGCGTGAAGCTGCGCATCTCCGCTTCGGCGCTGCGCTCGGTCGACCACCGCGGTGGTCTCGACAAGTTCCTTGCCAAGGCGAAGGACATCGAGCTGAGCGTGAACGCGCAGAAGATCAAGAAAGAAATCCAGAAGGCGCAGGCCGACAAGGCCTGATCCCGCTCTCGGGACGATGCGCAACCTCGAAGTCTCGGGCTTCGGGGTTGTTTGCTTTTGTGGGACGGCTCCCGCGCCCGCGCCCGCGCCCGCGTGGGGCGGGGTCAGCGCGCCTTTTGCAGCAGATCCTCCACCCAGTCCGGCACGCTGCGGCTGGCGGGGCCACGGCGGTGTTCGGCAAAGGCTGCCGAGATTTCGCTGTCGGTCAGGTTCAGCTCGACCGTATGGGCGCCGCTGTCCTGCGCGGCGCTGACGAATCCCGCCGCCGGATAGACCTGCCCCGAGGTGCCGATGGCGGCAAAGAGCGTGCAGGCGTCCAGCAGCGCGGCGATCTCTTCCATGTGATGGGGAATCTCGCCGAACCAGACCACGTCGGGCCGGACCGGGGCTGCGGTGCAGGCGGGGCAGGGGGTCTGCGGCGTCATCTCCGGCGGGGCGGGCCAGCGGTGGCCGCAGCGTGGGCAAAGCGCGCCGGCCAGCCTGCCATGCATGTGCAGGGCGGCGGATCCCGCCGCCTCGTGCAGGCCGTCGACATTCTGGGTCACGATCGCCACCGATCCGGGATGCGTGCGCTGCAGCCGGGCCAGCGCCAGATGCGCGGCATTGGGGGTGGCGGCGGCGGCCTGACGGCGGCGCTGGCTGTAGAAGTCATGGACCCGCGCCGGATCGCGGGCAAAGGCTTCGGGGGTCGCCACATCCTCGATCCGGTGCTGCGCCCAGATCCCGCCCTTGTCGCGGAAGGTGCCCAGTCCGCTTTCCGCCGAAAGCCCGGCGCCGGTCAGGATCACGATCCTGTCTGGTGCTGCCATGTTTGCCCCCTGTCGCAAGTGCCGTTAAGCCCCCCCGCAAAGGAAGGACTGTCATGACCCATCGTATCCTCTTCGTCTGTCTGGGCAATATCTGCCGCTCGCCCTCGGCGGAGGCGGTGGTGCGGGCGCTGGCGGCGGAGCGCGGGCTGGATCTGCAGCTCGACAGTGCGGGCACCGGCGACTGGCATGCCGGAGAGCCGCCCTATGGGCCGATGCAGCGCGCGGCGCGGGCGCGGGGCTATGATCTGTCGGCGCTGCGGGCGCGGCAGGTCACGGCAGAGGATTTCCGCCGTTTCGATCTGATCCTTGCCATGGACCGTGCCAATCTGGCCGATCTGCGGGCGCTCCGCCCCGGGGATGCCACCGCCGCGCTGCGGCTCTTCACCGAGACAGCCCCCGGGGCGGCAGGCGGCGCGGACGTGCCCGATCCCTATTTCACCCGCGATTTCGACGGGGCGCTTGACCTGATCGAGACGGCGGCGCGCGGGCTGCTGGATCAGCTTTCGGCGTAGATCGCCCGCGCCACCAGCCATGTGACCGGGAAGGCGGCCAGCAGCCCCGCCGCCGCCGCGATCAGGATCGGGACCAGCGTGTCATATCCGGCGCTGAGCGCGGCGATCACCGCCGTGCCCGCCAGCGTCGTGGCGATGATGGAAAACAGGATCGCGGCCAGTCTCAGCATGACACCCTCCTTGGTGTGGTCCGGGGCCAGCAGAGCACGCGACGCGGCAGCGCACCTTGATCCCGGTCAAACCACACCTGCGCAGGCTTGAACTGGCGCGGGTGCATGGGCATAGTCTGGCGGCATAACGAGATCATTTTTTCAGGACGGCTCGATGACCAAGCGATTTCTGGCGTCCGCGCTCTGTGTTCCGCTGATCGCGGCCTGTGCGGCCCCGACCCAGCGCGATGTGGACCGCGTCAACGCGCTTTATGACATCAACTGCAGCGTCCGGCCCGCCGACTGCGTCTATGAGAACCCGCCGGTGGTGGTGCGCAACGAGCCGGTGGATCTGCCGCGCCGCCCCTACAGGTTCTTTCCGCTGGCGCGTCCGCTGAACTTTACCGATGCGCAGCAGCGCGACTGGGTGGCGCCTGCGGGCACGCTGACCGACGGGGCCTCGATCCCGCCGATCTTTGTCGCCATCGTCGGATCGCCCACCGCGCCGGAATATGTCAACGCGGGCGCCGTGCATGATGCCTATTGCGGTGTCGGCAACGAGGCGGGGCCGAATTACCACAGCGCCGAATGGCGCGACGTGCACCGCATGTTCTTTGATGCGCTGGTGGCGGGTGGCACGCCCCCCAGCCGCGCCAAGGTGATGTTCGCCGCCGTCTGGCTGGGCGGGCCGCGCTGGCGCGTCGTCTATGATCTGGAACCGGTGCCGGTGCCCGCGCGTCAGGCGGCGATGCGTCAGGCCAAGGACTATATCGAACGCGAGGATCCGCCCATGTCGGATCTCATTCCCTATCTGGAACGGCTGGAGCGCGGGCTGCTGCGCCGCTATGCCGCGCTGTTTCCGCATCTCGACAGCGGCGACGATCCCGAACCCGAGTCGTCGGACTATCCCTCGCCGCAGCCCGAACCGGAGCCGGAGCCTGAACCGGAGCCCGAGCCCGAAGGCCCCTCCACCACGGAGCCGGACGCGGGCGACCAGTCCAGCGCAGATGGCGGCGGCGGCTTTGTCTCGGTCGATCCCGATCCGATCACCTCCGAGCCCGTCTATAGCGGCGGCTATCGCTAGGCCGGGGGAGGCGGTATCTGGACTTCGCGGGCGTTCTGCGCCATGCAGAGGCAGGACAGAATGATGCCGGTCAGAACCGGTCGGGACAGGAGGCCAGGATGGCGGACGGAACCTTTGCAGTGCTCATGCTGATCGCCGGGCTGACCGATATGGGCATGAACCATTGCGGCACGGCGAATGGCTGCCTTGGCGCGGCGGAAACCTCGCCGCGGCTGGCCTTTTCGGTGGGCAGCGTGGTGGAGCGCCGGGCGGACGAAGCGGCAGAGCTTTATATGCGCTATGATTTTGGCCGCACCTTCGGCCCGTTCGGGCAGGCCATCGGCGTGTCGGTCGGCGAAGAGGGCGAAGGCTGGATCGGCTACGGCGCCACCTATGACCTGCCGCTGGGCAACAGCCCGGTCTATGCGCAGTTTCACCTGATGCCCGGCCTTTACGCCGAAAACGGCGGTTTCGATCTGGGCGGACCGGTGGCGTTCCGCTCCGGTCTGGAAGTCGGCTACGAGAACAACCGTGGCTGGCGGTTTGGTCTCAGCTATGACCACCGGTCCAATGCCGGGATCTATGACGAGAACCCCGGCATCGAGACGGTGCAGTTCCGGGTCAGCATTCCCACACGCTAAGCCTGCGGCTCCGGACCTCCGGAGCCTGCCGCAGCTTGCTTCGGCCTGACCGGGCCGCGCGCTTCCCTGTGTCTTGTGTGCAAGAATGCAGGGAAAGCGTCGTAACGCGGTAAAAATGCTGGATTTGTTGCAGGGATGCGTTTTAATCGGGCGGATTTTAAGTAGTCCGGCCCCATGTTTGCACTTGTTCGCGCGCCTCTGGCAGTTTTGCTGATCGCTCTGACGCTGGCCTTCGGGTCAGCCGCACTTGTGGTCATGGCCCTGCTGGACCAGCCTTGGCTGGGGATCGACATCCGGCAGGGCGGACGGATCGTCACCGCCGTGGAAGGCCCCGCCGCAGCCCTGCCGCCCGGCAGCATGCTGCTGTCCCTGCGCAGCCCCGAAGGCGGGGCAGCGCTGGTTCTGGACGATTTCGACACGGTCGAAGAACCCGACACGCTGCCCGACCGCGCCACCATGGACCGCGTGTTTTCCCATGCCCAGACGGCGCGGGATCTGGCCATGGGTCCGCTGCTGCTGGACTACCTGCAGCCGGGTGCGACGCAGCCCCAGCGGCTGCGCCTTGATCCCGCGCCGCGCCGCCCGCTGGGGGATCTGCCGCTGACGCTGTGGACGCAGCTGGGCGTGGGGCTGGTCGCCATGCTGTTCGGCGGGCTGATCCTTGGGCTGAAACGCCGTGAACCTGCGGCACGGCTGGTGGCGCTGTCGGGGCTGGGCATGATGGTGTCGGCCCATGCGGCGGCGCTTTATTCCAGCCGCGAACTGGCCCTGCCCGAGACGGTGTTCACCGCCGCCTCGCGGCTCAACGGCTATGGCGCGCTGCTGTTCGGGGCGGCGGCGGTCTGGCTGTTCCTGATCTATCCGCGCCGTCTGGGTCCGCGCGGTCTGGGGCCGCTGCTGGCGGCGCTGATCCTGAGCTGGGGCGTGTTGGTGGCGCTGGGGCTGATCCGCGACCCGCTGCTGATGGCGCCGCTGCCCATCGCGCTGACCATCCTGCTGCTGACCGGCATCATCGTGCTGCAATACCGCGCAAGCTGGCGCGATCCGCTCGCCCGGGCCGCGCTGCGCTGGTTCTCGCTGGGCTTTGCGGTCAGTTCCGGGGCCTTTCTGCTGGCCTTCTGCCTGCCGGTGCTGCTGCGCCAGCCGCTGCCCATGCCGCAGGCGCATGCCTTCCTGTTCTTTCTGCTGATCTATCTGGGCATGGGCTTTTCGGTGCTGCGCTACCGCCTGTTCGAGGTGCAGGACTGGTCCGTCCGCATCCTTTACTACGTGCTGGCGGCGGTGCTGCTGCTGGCGGTGGACGCGCTGCTGATCTACGCGCTGGCGGTGGAACGGGTGGCGGCGCTGAGCCTGTCGTTCTTCGTGGTGACGCTGACCTATCTGCCGCTGCGCGAATGGCTGATGACCCGCGTGTTCGGGCCGCCGCGGCCCGATCCCTCGGGGCTGTTCGCGCGGGTGACCGAACTTGCGCTCAGCGATCCCGGCCCGGTGCGCACCGCCCGGATGCAGGGGCTGATGCGCTGGATGTTCGATCCCATGCGGGTGGAGCCGCTGGCCGAGATGCCGACCGAGCCGCGCATCGATGGCGACGGCACCGCGCTGTGTCTGCCCGCGTTGCCGGGCGTGGCGCCGCTGCGGCTGGTCTGGGCGCGGCAGGGGCGGGCGCTGTTTTCGCCGCGCGATCTGGAGACGCTGCGCAGCGTGCTGGGCATGGCCGCGCAGTCCATCGAACGGCGCGATGCGTTTGAACGCGGCATCGCGCAGGAACGCGCCCGCATCACCCGCGACATGCATGACAATATCGGCGTGCAGCTGATGGGGGCGCTGCATGCGCCGGAAACCGCGCGCAAGGATGCCCTGATCCGCCGCACCCTGTCGGAACTGCGCGAGATCGTCACCGATCCCTTCATGGCCGACGCGCCGCTGGAGGCGCTGCTGGGCGACCTGCGGGCCGAGCTTTCCGGGATCGTGGCGGCGCGCGGCCTGCGCTTTGACTGGTGCTGCGACGAGGCGGTTTATGACGCGCTGGCCTCGAAACGGGTGGCGCATGCGCTGCGCGCCCTGCTGCGCGAGACGGTGAACAACGCGCTGCGCCACGCCCGGGCCGGGGCGGTGGTGGTGGATCTGCGGCTGCGCGACGGCGCGCTCTGGGTGCGCGTGGCGGATGACGGCATCGGCGCGCTGCCCGAGGACGAGGGCGCGGGCAACGGGCTGTCGGGTCTGCGCGCCCGGCTGGAGGCGGCGGGGGGAGAGTTCCGGTTTGGCCCCGGCCCGCAGGGGCGCGGCACGGTGCTGGAAGCGGGGCTGCCCTTGCGCACCGCCGGCTCCGGCCCCGGACAGAAGGAAGAGGCGGCATGAAACAGGCGCTGATCGTCGAGGATATGGCCGAAACCCGGCTCTGGCTGGGGGATATCCTGCAGGCGGCGCGGCCCGACATGGGACAGGTCGCGGTGGCCAGCGTGGCGGCGGCGCGGCATCATCTGCGCAGCCAAGGCTGCCCCGATCTGGCGCTGGTGGATCTGGGCCTGCCCGATGGCACCGGGATGGACGTGATCCGGCTGATCAAGGCCAGCCGCGCCGATGCGGTCTGCATCGCGGCCACCGTGCTCAGCGATGATGCCAGCGTGGTGGCGGCGCTGGCGGCGGGGGCGGATGGCTATCTGCTGAAAGACCAGCCCGCCGAGTCGCTGGTGCAGCAGCTGCGCCAGATCGACATGGGGCTGGCGGCGCTGTCGCCCGCCATCGCGCGGCGCATCATCGACCATTTCCGGCTGACCGGGCCGATGGATCCGGGCGGCGAGGCGCTGACCCCGCGCGAATCGGACGTGCTGCGCCGCATCGGGCGCGGTCTGCGCAATGCCGAGGTGGCGACGGATCTGGGCATCGCGGAATCCACCGTCGCGGGCTATATCAAGTCGGTCTATCGCAAGCTGGGGATTTCCAGCCGGGCCGAAGCGGCGTGGCATGCCACGCGCATGGGCCTGAACGGCTGAGCCGCGCCCCCGGGCGGACCGGGGGCGCGATGGGATCAGTCAAGCGCCGCGTCGCAGCGCGCGCAGGTGGCCGGGTGGCTGTGCTGGCCGACATCGGGCAGGATTTTCCAGCAGCGCTGGCATTTCTCGCCCTCGGCCTTTTCGAATACCGCGCCGACGCCGGGCACCTCTGCCATGCGGAACGCCTCGGCGGGGGCGGGATCGGCGGAAAGCTCGATGCCGGAGGTGATGCAGAGATCGTCAAAACTGACGGTCTTCAGCGCCGCCAGCATCGCCGGATCCTCGACATGCACCACGGGCGCCGCCTCCAGCGAGGCGCCGATCACCTTGTCGGTGCGCTGGATTTCCAGCGCTGCGGTGACGACGCGGCGCGCCTGCCGGACCTTCAGCCATTTCTCGGCCAGCGCCGCGTCGCGCCATGCGGCGGGCGTTTCCGGGAAATCCTGCAGGTGGACAGAGCTGTCTTCGCCGGGGAAGCGGTCCAGCCAGACATCCTCCATGGTGAAGACCAGCACCGGTGCCAGCCACGTGGTCAGCCGGTGGAACAGCAGATCCATGACCGTGCGCGCGGCGCGGCGGCGCGGCGTGTCGCCGTCGCAATACAGCGCGTCCTTGCGGATGTCGAAATAGAAGGCCGACAGATCCACCGTGCAGAAGGTGAAGATCGCCTGAAACACCTGCTGGAAATCGAAGGCGCGGTAGCCCTCGCGCACCTGCTGGTCCAGATCGGCAAGGCGATGCAGCACCCAGCGCTCCAGTTCCGGCATCTCTGCCGCCTCGACCCGGTCGCTTTCGCTGAAATGCCCCAGCGCCCCCAGCATGAAGCGCAGCGTGTTGCGCAGGCGGCGGTAGCTGTCGGCGGTGCCCTTGAGGATCTCCGGCCCGATGCGCTGGTCGGTGGAATAATCCGCCTGCGCCACCCAGAGCCGCAGGATGTCGGCGCCGTACTGCTTCACCACATCCTCTGGCGCCACGGTATTGCCGAGCGATTTGGACATCTTGTTGCCCTTCTCGTCCAGCGTGAAGCCATGGGTGACCACATTGCGGTAGGGCGCGCGGCCCATGGTGCCGCAGGCCTGCAGCAGCGAGGAATGGAACCAGCCGCGATGCTGGTCGGTGCCTTCCATATAGACATCGGCGATGCCGTCCGGCGTGCCATCCGCGCGGTCGCGCAGCACGAAGGCATGGGTGGAGCCGGAATCGAACCACACATCCAGCACGTCGAACACCTGCACCCAGGCTTCGGGATCGTGATCGGAGCCAAGGAAGCGTTCCTTGGCGCCGGGCAGATACCAGCAGTCGGCGCCTTCGGCCTCGAACGCCTCGGCGATGCGGGCATTGACCGCCGGATCGCGCAGCAGGAAATCCGGATCGGTGGGCAGCGCGCCTTTCCTGGTGAAGCAGGTCAGCGGCACGCCCCATGCCCGCTGGCGCGACAGCACCCAGTCGGGCCGGGATTCGATCATCGCATAAAGCCGGTTGCGCCCCGATTGCGGGGTGAATTTCACAAGGCTGTCGATGGAGGTCAGCGCGCGGTCGCGGATGGTCGTGCCATGCGCATCCTGCCCGTCGCCCACGGGGCGGTCGATGGCGGCGAACCATTGCGGCGTGTTGCGGAAGATCACCGGCGCCTTGGACCGCCACGAATGCGGGTAGCTGTGGGTGATGCGCCCGCGCGCGATCAGGCCCTTCGCCTCTACCAGCTTTTCGATGACGGCGGTGTTGGCCTTGCCTTCCTTGCCCTTCTGGTCGAGCACGCGCAGCCCGGCAAACAGCGGCACATGCGGCAGGAATTCCGATTCCTCGCCGACGTTATGCGTCATGCGGTCGGCCCAACCGCGCTTGACGAAAGCCTCGTAATCGTCGGCGCCATGGCTGGGGGCGGTGTGCACGAAGCCGGTGCCCGCATCATCGGTCACATGATCGCCGTCGATCATCGGCACGTCATAATCCCAGAAGCCGTTCGCGCCCTCGATCCCGCGGAAGGGATGGGCCAGCATCAGCTCGGCCAGATCCTCGGGGGCGACATCGGCCAGCCGCTGATACATCGACGGGTCCAGCCGCGCCTTGCCCAGCGTGTCGGCGGCCAGCGCATCGGCTAGGATGTAGCGGTCGCCAATGCGGCACCAGCATTCCTCGGGGCGGCCAGTGACCTGATAGACGCCGTAGGAAATCTTCGGCCCGTAAGCCACCGCCTTGTTGGAGGGGATGGTCCATGGCGTGGTGGTCCAGATCACCACCTTGTAATCCTTGAACGGCCCGTCAGAAACCACGCGGAACGGCACCCAGATCGTGTGCGACTTGTGGTCGTGATATTCGATCTCGGCCTCGGCCAGCGCGGTCTTTTCCACCGGCGACCACATCACGGGCTTGGAGCCCTGATACAGCGTGCCGGTCATCAGGAATTTCATGAATTCCTCGGCGATGACGCGCTCGGCGTGGAAATCCATGGTCAGATAGGGATCGGCCCAGTTGCCGGTGATGCCAAGCCGCTTGAACTCGTCGCGCTGGATGTCGATCCAGCCCTCGGCAAAGCGGCGGCATTCCTGCCGGAAATCCACGACATTGACGGCGTCCTTGTCCAGACCCTTGGCGCGGTACTGTTCCTCGATCTTCCATTCGATGGGCAGGCCGTGGCAATCCCAGCCGGGCACATAGCGCGCCTCGTGGCCCATCATCTGATGCGAGCGCACGATCATGTCCTTGATGGTCTTGTTCAGCGCGTGACCGATATGCAGATGGCCGTTGGCATAGGGCGGGCCGTCATGCAGCGTGAAGACCGGGCGGCCTTCGCCCTTGGCGCGCAGGCGGTCATAGATGCCGATGCGGTCCCATTGCGCCAGCCAGCCCGGTTCGCGCTGGGGCAGGCCCGCGCGCATCGGGAAATCGGTCTGGGGAAGGTTCAGCGTGTCCTTGTAGTCAGGCGTCTGGTCAGGCGTGTCGGCGCACATGATCTGTGGTCCCGGTTCGGAGGTCGTGGAAGGTCGGAAAGTGCGGCGCGGCGGGGCACGCGCCTTGGCCCGGCGGCTCTGGTTTCAGAGCGCCGGGCATGTAATTCGGATGAGGATCACGAAACGGCCCATCATGCGCGGCCTTATAGGGGCGGGGCCGCCGATGGTCCAGTGTCTTGCGGGATCGGCGAAATCCCCCCGGCGGCGCGGGCCGGATCGGCGGCGCGGCGCCGGTTCCCTCCATGCCGCGTTGCGGCGCGGCGGCTTGGCGCGCAGGCCGCAGGGCCAAACGGGCAAGGCTTCGCCAAGGCAGGCCCGCGGCGCAGAACCCGTGCAACCGAAGCGCTGTGCCATGGTTGGATGGTCATGGTGGCGCAGATGCCTTGATGCTGCGCCGGACACCTGAACCCCACCCCCCGGACAAGGAGGTCCGACATGGCTTATCAGAACACCGACCCGAACTCGACCAACCCCTATGGCTCCGACCTGCGCGCCGATCCGCAGATGCGCGCCGCAGCTGGAGGACGCTCGCGCGGCTCCATCGCGGGCATTCTGGTGGTCGTGCTGCTGATCCTCGGCCTGATCGTGGGCATCGGCGTGCTGGGCGGCGGCGATGACGCCACCACCCCCGCACCCGCCACCACCACGGGCACCGCGCCCGAGGCTGCTCCTGCGGCCCCGATGACCGAAGGCAATGCTGCCCCGGCACCGGCGGCCCCCGCCGCACCGGCTGACTAAGGCCGGAGCCTGCTGCGTCCCGCCCTGACCGGCTTCCCTGCCACCCCTCACGAACGGGGGCGGGGCGCAGACCTCCCGTGATGCTCCTCCGCCGGCGTCGGCACGCGATGCGTGACCGGCGCCGGTTGCTGTCAGCCCCGCGACACCAGCCCGGTCAGCGCCGAACGGATGATCTCGCGCACCGAAGGCCGGGGCGCGCGGGTGAAGGGCAGGGGACGGCAGACCTCGATCGCCGCGACACCCACGCGCGCGGCCAGCGCGCCGTTCACCAGCCCCTCGCCGAAGCGGCGCGAGAGCTTGGCAAGGATGCCGCCGCCCAGCACCGGCTCCAGCATGTCATCGCCCACGGCCACGGCGCCGGTTGCCACCAGATGCGACAGCACGGCGCGGGTCAGGCGCCACGATCCCAGCGTGCCGGAGCGTCCGCCATAGATCTCCGCGATGCGGCGGATCATGCGCAGGTTGGAGGATAGCGCCGCGACGACATCGGCCAGCGCCAGCGGCACCAGCGCTGTGACCGTGGCCACCTGCCGGGCCGCCGCCTCCACCTCGCGGCGTGCGGCGGCGTCGAGCGGCGCCAGCAGGTCGGTTTCCGCCAGCCCGATCAGGCCGGAGGCGTCGAAGATTTCGTCGCCGCGTTCCTTCAGCCGCAGGCGGCCCCAGCGCGTGTCGTCACGCCCGGCATAAAGCGTGTCCAGATCGCGGATGACCCGGCGCGCGGCGGCCAGATCCTCGCCCGCCACGGCGGCATCGGCGGCGCGGTGCAGCGCATCGACTCGCGCCAGCCGCGACAGCGCCGCCACTTCCTTGATCACGATCATGAGCGCCACCAGCACGAACAGCCCCATCAGCGCGCTGACCGCCCAGCCAAGCGCGGGCACCGAAGCCACCAGATCGGTGACGAACCGCCATGCCGCAATCGACACCAGCGTCGAGACGAGGATCCCCGCCAGCGACCAGAACCAGCGTGCCAGCCGCGACGGACGGCGCGTGGCCAAGGCTGCGGCGGTGGTCATCGCCTGCCCGGTGGGGCCGGGCAGGTCGGGTTCGGGCACGGGGGGCGCTTCGGACGGATCGGCCTGCGGGCCGGTGTCGTCCAGTTCGATCAGCACCGGGCCACGGCGGGGGGAGGGTTCGTCGGTCATATGGGGAACTCGCTGGATGCGGAGGCGGGCGCCTCCCAGAGGTAATGCAGGTCAGGCAGGCCTTCGTCATTGGCCGACCCGTCGCCGCGCGCGGTCAGCCGGAACCCCAGCGCCTCGTAGAACCGACGGGCCTGCAGATTGGCCTCGAAGGTCCAGAGTTCCAGCCGGGCCACCAACTGCTGCGCGCTGGCGACAAGCCCGCGCCCGATGCCGCGCCCCTGCGCTGCGGGGGCGATGAACAGCGCATGTACATAGCTGCCGTCGCGCGCCAGAAAGCCAAGGAGATGCCCCGAGGCCGGATCCTCCGCCACGGTCACCCAGCCATGGTCGATCATCTGTCCGGCCATGGCGATGGTTTCGGCGCCGCTGTGCAGGCGCGGCTTCCACGGCTGGTGCGCGGCCTCGGCCATCAGGCGGCCAAGGCCGCCTGCATCCAGCGTGCGGGCGGGGCGCAGATGCGGGGTCACAGCCGGTCCCCGATGAGGAACTGCGCGGCGCGGTCCAGACGGATATGCGGCGGGCCCTCGCCGGGTTTCAGCGTCAGCGCGGCGGGGGCGAAGCGCATGATCTGGTAATCCTCGTCCAGCCAGCGCGGGGCGCCTTCGCGGGCGGGGGCCAGCAGATGCGCCGGATCCTGCGGCAGCGCGCCGGGATGGAAGGCCGCCTGCCGTCCGCGCGTGCCGTCGGGATTCAGCAGCGTGCCGCGCACGCAGTCCAGATCCTGCCCCTGATGCGCCACGGTCTGTTCCACCGTCGCGCGCAGCGCCGCCAGCGACATGGAGGAGGTTTCGGCCCCGGCAAAGCGGGCGCGGTCGCGCGCCTCGCGGGTCAGCGCCTCCATGATGGCGGTCAGGCGCGGATGCTGGCTGTGATGCAGATGGTCGGCCTTGGTCGCGGCAAAGAGGATCTTTTCCACCCGGCGCCCGCGCAGCAATTGCGTCAGGAAGGCATTGCCGCCGGGGCGGAAGGCGCCAAGGATCCCCGCCATGGTGCGCCGCAGATCCTCCAGCGCCGCAGGCCCGGCATGGATCGCCCCCAGCGCGTCCACCAGCACGATCTGCCGGTCGATGCGCGAAAAATGATCGCGAAAAAACGGCTTCACGATCTGCGCCTTGTAGGCCTCGTAGCGCCGCTCCATCTCGCGCCAGAGGCTGCGGCGCGGCGGGGTGTCGGGCTTTGGCAGCGGCGCGAAGGTCAGGGCGGGGCTGCCCGCCTTTTCGCCCGGCAGCAGGAAGCGGCCCGGCGTGCAGTCGGAAAACCCCGCCTCGCGCGCGGTGTTGAGCGCGGTGGTGAAGCTGTCGGCCAGCGCGCGGGCGCGGGGTTCGGTGAAGTCGGCGCTGGCATCCTCGGCAGCCGCCATGGCGAGATAGGCCTCCGCTCCGGGGCGCTGCGGCAGGCGGGCAAGCGTGGCCGCCGTCCAGTCCTCGAAGGAGGTGTCGAGCAGCGCCAGATCCAGCAGCCATTCGCCGGGGTAATCGACGATGTCGAGATGCAGCGTGCGCGGCCCCTGCAGCCCGGCCAGCAGCCCGGTGGGCCGCACCTTCAGCGACAGCCGCAGTTCCGACACGGCGCGGGTGCTGTCGGGCCAGTGCGGCTCGCGCGCGGTGAGGGCGGAGAGATGGGTTTCATAGTCGAAGCGCGGGATGGTGTCATCGGGCTGCGGCTGCAGATAGGCGGCAAGGATGCGGCTTTCCGCCTCTGCCGCCAGCTGCGGCATGCGTCCGCGATCCAGAAGATTGGCCACCAGCGAGGTGATGAACACCGTCTTGCCCGCCCGCGAGAGCCCGGTAACCCCCAGCCGCAGCGTGGGTTCAAAAAAGGTTTCCGACAGCGTGTCGGTGACGTTTCCGACCCCGCGGGCCAGCCTGTCGGCAAGGGTTCCGATGACCAATGGTCTGCCTTTCGTGCTGCTCTGTGGATCTAGATAGCGGCGGGGGGGCGGTGTTGCCAGTGGCGCGGCAGGCGGCGGGGTCTTGGCGGAACTTTGAAGGGGGGCAGGAGGGGGCTCTGCCCCCGTCTGCGCAGGGCGCAGACTCCCCCGGGATATTTGGGGCCGCTGGAAGCTCTAGGGGCGGCGCGGCGCGGGGGATTGCGGGCCGCGCGGGCGCGCGCTATGGGGCGGCATGCCCAGATATGCGCTTTTGGTGGAATATGATGGCGGCCCCTTTGCGGGCTGGCAGCGGCAGGCCGACCAGCCGTCGGTGCAGGGCGCCATCGAGGCGGCGCTGGCCCGGCTGGAGAAGCGCGCCCATACCATCGCGGCGGCGGGGCGCACCGATGCCGGGGTGCATGCGCGCGGACAAGTGGCCCAGTGCGACATGGCGCGCGACTGGGAGCCGTTCCGCCTGATGGAGGCGCTGAATTATCATCTGAAGCCCGCGCCGGTGGCGATCCGCGACTGCGCCCGGGTGCCCGAGGACTGGCACGCGCGGTTTTCGGCGCTGGAGCGGCGCTATCTGTTCCGGGTGCTGGTGCGGCGCGCGCCGCTGACGCTGGAGGCGGGGCAGGTCTGGCAGGTGCGGCATCCGCTTGACGCGGCGGCGATGCGGCAGGGCGCGGCGCATCTGCTGGGGCGGCACGATTTCACCACTTTCCGCTCGAGCCTCTGTCAGGCGGCCTCGCCGGTCAAGACGCTGGACGAATGCCGCATCGAGGAGGTGGCGACCGGCGCCGGGCGCGAGATCCGGTTCCATCTGCGCGCGCGCAGCTTCCTGCACAATCAGGTGCGCTCCATCGTCGGCACGCTGGAGCGGGTGGGGGCCGGGGCATGGCCGCCCGCACGGGTGCAGCAGGCGCTGGAGGCCCGCGACCGCGCCGCCTGCGGTCCGGTCTGCCCGCCGGACGGGCTCTATCTGACGGGGGTGGGCTATCCCGAGCCGCCCTTTGCGGCGCCCGCCGAGGAGAGCGCTTGATCTTTCCCGAAATCCGGGCAATCTGCGGCCTCATGACGCAAGCGATCCGAATCCGACGAGCCTGAGCTCCCGTCTGCGCGCCTTTTCTGGCGCGGCGGCCCCGTTTGTCCGTCCGATCCCCCCTCAAAAACTTGACTTGGCCCCGGGCCCTTGGCACCAATCGGGCCTCATTGCAGAGGATAGTCCCATGATCCCCGCCGTTCTGCCGACCTATGCGCGCGCGCCGCTTCATTTCGTGAAGGGCGAAGGCTCTTGGCTGCTGGAGGAGGATGGCCGCCGCTTCCTCGATCTGGGCTCGGGCATCGCGGTCACCGCGCTGGGTCATGCCCATCCCGCGCTGGTGGCGGCGCTGACCGAACAGGCGAACAAGCTCTGGCATGTGTCCAACCTCTACGAGATTCCGCAGCAGCAGGCGCTGGCCGAGAAGCTGGTCGCGGCGAGCTTCGCCGACACGGTGTTCTTCACCAATTCCGGCACCGAAAGCTGCGAGCTGGCGGTGAAGATGGCGCGGAAATACTGGTACGAGAAGGGCCAGCCCGAAAAGACCGACATCCTGACCTTCTCCGGCTCCTTCCATGGCCGGTCCTCGGCGGCCATCGCCGCCTCGGGCGCGGAGAAGATGGTGAAGGGTTTCGCGCCGCTGCTGCCGGGCTTCGTGCACCTGCCTTTCGGCGACATGGCCGCACTGGAAGCGGCGATCACCGACACCACCGGCGCCGTGCTGGTGGAGCCGATCCAGGGCGAGGGCGGCATCCGCGCGCTGAGCGATGCGCAGCTGCAGCAGCTGCGGGCGCTCTGCGACGAGCGTCACCTGCTGCTGATCCTCGACGAGGTGCAGTGCGGCATGGGCCGCACGGGGCGGCTCTTTGCCCATGAATGGGCGGGCATCACCCCCGACATCATGATGGTGGCCAAGGGCATCGGCGGCGGCTTCCCGCTGGGCGCGGTGCTGGCCACCGAGGAGGCCGCCTCGGGCATGGTGCTGGGCACCCATGGCTCCACCTATGGCGGCAACCCGCTGGGTTGCGCCGTGGGCTGCGCCATGCTCGACGCGCTGACCGCCGAGGGCTTCCTGCCCGACATGAACCGCCGCGCCGCCCTGCTGCGCCAGAAGCTCGAAGGGCTGGTGGCCGAACATCCCGCCATCTTCGAGGAGGTGCGGGGGCAGGGCTTCCTGCTCGGGCTCAAGGTCCGCGTCGCGCCCGGCGATTTTGTCAAGGCGGGCTATGAGGCGCTGCTGATCACCGTGCCCGCCGCCGACAATGTGGTGCGGCTGCTGCCGCCGCTGACGCTGTCGGAGGAGGAGATTGCCGAGGCGCTGGCGCGGCTCGAGGCCACCGCCACCGCGCTGGAGGCGGCCGCCTGAGCGCTTCTTCTGACCTCAAATATCCCGGGGGAGTCCGCGGCACGCGGACGGGGGCAGCGCCCCCTCTCCCCCGGCCCTGCAAGCAAAGCTGATCTGCGATGAACCACTTCCTCGACATCCACAAGACCGACGCCTCGGACCTGCGCGCCATCATCGATCAGGCCCGCGCCATGAAGGACCGCCGCGGCGGCCTGCCGCGCGGCACCCCCGATGCGGACCAGCCGCTGGCCGGGCGGATGGTCGCGCTGATCTTCGAGAAGCCCTCGACCCGGACCCGGGTGTCCTTTGACATGGGGGTGCGGCAGATGGGCGGGCAGACCATGGTGCTGTCGGGCAACGACATGCAGCTGGGCCATGGCGAGACCATCGCCGACACGGCGCGGGTGCTGTCGCGCTATGTCGACCTGATCATGATCCGCACCTTCGACGAATCCGTGCTGACCGAGATGGCCGAATTTGCCAGCGTGCCGGTCATCAACGGGCTGACCGACCGCAGCCATCCCTGCCAGATCATGGCCGACATCCTGACCTATGAGGAGCATCGCGGCCCGATCCGCGGCAAGAAGGTGGTCTGGTGCGGCGATGGCAACAATGTCTGCGCCTCGTTCCTGCATGCGGCGGGGCGGTTCGGGTTTGACCTGACCTTCACCGGGCCGGTGCAGCTTGACCCCGAGATGGAATTTGTCGGGCTGGCCCGCAACGAGGGCGCCACCGTCACCATCGAGCGCGACCCGTTCAAGGCGGTCGAAGGTGCTGATCTGATCGTGACCGACACATGGGTGTCGATGCATGACGCGCAGAGCTCGCGCGAGCGGCGCCACAACATGCTGCGCCCCTATCAGGTCAACCGCGCGCTGATGGAGGCCGCCAAGCCCGACGCGCTGTTCATGCACTGCCTGCCCGCGCATCGCGAGGAGGAGGTGACCTCGGAGATCATGGACGGCCCGGCCTCGGTGGTGTTCGACGAGGCGGAAAACCGGCTGCATGCGCAGAAAGCGGTCATGCGCTGGTGTCTGGGCGTCTGAGACGCAGGGAGGGGGCGCTGCCCCCTCTTGGCCTGCGGCCAATTCACCCCCGGAGTTTAGGGGCAAGATGAAGCTGCGACCGGGTCTTGCGCCTGCCGGTGATAGCGCTAGCCTGCCGCCGTCAGACACAGGAGGCGGGCATGGCGGCAGCGCGGATCGGCGTTTACGGGTTGGGCACCATGGGGGCGGCGCTGGCGCTCAACATGGCGGAAAAGGGCGTGGCGGTGGCGGTGGCGAATCGCAGCCCGGGCCCGCTCGAGGCCTTTGTGGCGCGGGCCGAGCCCTTTGCGGCGCGCATCACCGCCTGCGGCTCGCTGGCCGAGCTGATCGCGGCGCTGCCCGCGCCGCGGCTGCTGCTGGCGATGATCCCCTCCACCGCGCCGATGGACGAGTTTCTGGACGAGGTGATGCCGCTGCTGGAGCGTGGCGACACGGTGATCGACGCGGGCAATGCCGATTTCCATGCGACGCGGGCGCGCGCGGCGCGGCTGGAGGCGGCGGGGCTGCAGTTTGTCGGGCTGGGCGTGTCGGGCGGCGAGGAGGGCGCGCGGCATGGTCCTTCGATGATGTTCGGCGGCTCGGAGGCAAGCTGGCAGGCGCTGGAGCCGATCCTGTCGCGGATCGCCGCCCCCTATGAGGGCGCGCCCTGCGTCGACCGCATGGGTCCGGACGGGGCGGGGCATTTCGTCAAGACCGTGCATAACGGCATCGAATATGCCGACATGCAGATGATCGCCGAAGTTTATGACCTGCTGCGGCATGGCGCGGGGCAGAGCCCGGCGGAGATTGCCGCGCAGTTCGGGCGCTGGTCCAAGGGGCCGCTGGAAAGCTACCTGTTCGAGATCACCGCCACCGTGCTGGCGGCGGAGGACAGCCATGGCGGGGGGCCGGTGGTGGATGCCATCCTTGACCGCGCCGGGCAGAAGGGCACCGGGCGCTGGACGGTGATCGAGGCGGTGCGGCTGGGTCAGTCCGCCACGCTGATCGAAGGCGCCGTGGCCGCGCGGGCATGGTCGGCGGAGGGCGATCTGCGTGCCGCCGCCGGGGCGGCCTTTGGCGCGGAGCGCGGCGCGCTGACGCTTGACATGGAGGCGCTGGAGGCGGCGCTGCTGGCGGCGCGGGTGCTGGAATATGCGCAGGGGTTCCGCATCCTTGCCGCGGCTTCGGCAGAATATGGCTGGGATCTGGATGCCGCGCGCATCGCCGAGATCTGGCGCGCGGGCTGCATCATCCGGGCGCGGCTGCTGGATGACATCGCGGGCGCCTTCCGCGACGGCGCGCCCGAAGGCCAGCTGCTGCTGGCGCCGCGCTTTGCCCCGGTGCTGGCGGCGGGCATCCCCGCGCTGCGCGCGCTGGTGGCGCAGGCGGTGGCGGCGGGCTATCCGCTGCCGGTGCTGGGGGCGGCGCTGGCCTTCTGGGACACGCTGCGCCAGCCGCGCGGCACGGCGGCGCTGATTCAGGCGCAGCGCGATTTCTTCGGGCGCCACGGCTTTGACCGGGTCGACGGGCAGGACGCGCGGCACGGGCCGTGGTGGGACTGAGCCTCAGCCCGGGGGCAGGCGCAGCACCGCGCCGGGATTCATGATCCCTGCGGGATCGAGCGCCGCCTTGATGGCGCGCATGGCGGCCAGCTTGGCCGGGTCGCCATAACGTTCCAGATCCGCCACCTTCAGCCGTCCGATGCCGTGTTCGGCGCTGACCGACCCGCCCATCTGATGCACCAGATCGTGGATCGTGCGCTTGATCTCCTCGCGCAGCGCCTGATGGTCGGCCTTGGTGCCGCCCTTGGGCGGGAAGACGTTGTAATGCAGGTTGCCATCGCCCAGATGGCCGAAACAGTTGACCCGGAACGGCCCCAGCGCCGCGATCCGCGCCAGTCCTTCGGGGATGAAGGCGGGCAGCGCCTCCAGCGGCAGCGACACGTCATGGCTGGAAATGGCGCCGATGCGGCGGTTGGCCTCGGGGATATGTTCGCGGAGCGTCCAGAACTCGGCGGCCTGCTGCGTGCTCTGCGCCACCACCCCGTCGCTGACCAGACCCGCCGCCAGCCCCGAGGCGAACAGCTCCTCCAGCGCGGTCTGCGGATCCATGCCGCGCGGCAGGCCCAGTTCCACCAGCACGCACCATTCGGGCCCCGTGGCGAAGGGCTGGCGCAGGTCGGGCAGGGCTTCGCGCAGGAAATCGAAGCCCATGCGCCCGATCAGTTCGAAAGCGCTGACCATCTCGCCCAGATGGTCGCGTGCCAGCGCCAGAAGGTCGAGCGCCGCAGCGGGGCTGTGCACCACCAGCAGCGCCGTGCCGGTGGCGGCGGGGCGGGGCGCCAGTTTCAGCGCGGCGGCGGTGATCACCCCCAGCGTGCCTTCGGCGCCGATCAGCAGGTTGCGCAGGTCATAGCCGGTATTGTCCTTGCGCAGCCGTTTCAGCCCGTGCCAGATCTGGCCGTCGGGCAGCACCGCCTCCAGCCCCAGCACCTGATCGCGGGCATTGCCGTAGCGCAGCACGTTGACCCCGCCGGCATTGGTGGAGAGCAGCCCGCCGATCCGCGCCGTGCCTTCGGAGGCAAGCGACAGCGCAAAGAGCCTGTCCGCGCCCCGCGCCGCCTCCTGCACATCGGCCAGCACCGCGCCCGCCTCGGCCACCATCACGTTTTCCCGCGGGTGCACGGCGCGGATCGCGGTCATGCGGTCCAGCGACAGCAGCAGCGGCGGCGGGCCGTCGGGGGCAACCTGTCCGCCCACCAGCCCGGTGCCGCCGCCCCATGGCACGAGGCCGACCCGGGCCTCGGCGCAGGCGGTGACGAGTGCCGATACCTCCTGCACCGTGCGCGGCAGGGCGACCCAGCGCGAGGTGCCGCGCCAGCGGCCTCGCGGCTCCTCCAGATGGCGGGGCTCGGCAGGGCGCAGCGTATCCTCGGGCAGACGCGGGCGCAGCGCGGCGGCGAAGGCGTCATCGGCGGGGGTCAGGGGCATGGCGGGTCTTCCTCCATCGGATCCGCTCCCGTTTTAGCGCACCGGGCGCGGGATGGAAGCACGGGCGTCAAAGCGGCGGTAAAGCCGGGGCAGCAGCAGCGGTGTCAGATACATGGGGATCTGGTAGCAGCCGATGAAGAGCAGCAGCTTGGCCGTCACCTCGGGCGGGAGCGCCACCAGAAACAGCGCGATGTTGCGGTTGCCCGCGATCAGGGCGGTGGCGTGCAGCCCGTCGCGCGCGCCGCGCCGCGCCAGCAGGTCGCCCACCAAGAGCTGCGGGCCCAGATTGGCGGCAAAGGCCAGCGCCAGCCATGCCAGCAGCGCCAGCGGATCGTCGCGCAGCGCCGGGGCGATGGCCGACATCAGGCCCAGCACCAGCACCGTCATCACCAGCGCAGAGGCGCCGTCCAGCGCCTGCACCTGCCGCAGCGCTGGTTCGGGCAGCAGCGCGCGCAGGCCGAAAGCCAGCGCCGTGGCCCCTGCGATGGTGGCCAGAAGCCGCAGCACCGCCGCCCGCAGCAGGGCGGGATCGCCCAGATCCGGCATCAGCGCCAGCACCGGCAGCGCGGTCAGCGGCAGCAGCGCCGTGCCAAGGATCAGCAGCCGCAGCGCCGGGGCGGGATCGCCCCCCACCAGCAGCGCCAGATTGGGGCTGCCCGCCAAGGGCGCCGCCGCGCAGAGCAGCACCAAAGCCAGCGCCACCGGGCTGTCGGCCACGCCAAGCGCGATACAAAGGCCCAGCACCGCCAGCGGCGCCGCCAGCTGGAACACCAGCACCACCGCCAGCGTCCGGGGCAGCGTGGCCAGCGCCCCCAGCGCCGCCTTGGGCCCGATGCGCAGGGCCGCCACGAACAGCATCAGCGCCACCAGTTCGGGCAGCCACGGCCTGACCGCGCGGGTCAGATCGGGCAGGGCGATGCCCAGCACCAGCCCCGCCACCAGCAGCCAGCGGGCGTGGCGGGCGCAGAGCCGCAGCAGCGCCATGCCCGGCTCAGACCCGCTGCCGGATGTTCTCGGGCAGCCAGGTGGCCAGATCCGGGAACAGGATCAGCACGAAGACCATCAGCACCATGATCAGGAACATCGGGATGGCGGCGCGCGCGATGAAGGTCATCTCGTGCCCGGTCATGCCCTGCAGCACAAACAGGTTGAAGCCGATGGGCGGGGTGATCTGCGCCATTTCCACCACCACCACGATGAAGATGCCGAACCAGATCAGGTCGATGCCCGCCTCGCGGATCATCGGCTCCACCACCGCCATGGTCAGCACCACCGAGGAGATGCCGTCCAGAAAGCAGCCAAGGATGATGTAGAACACCAGAAGCGCCATCAGCAGCTGGAAGCGCGACAGATCCCAGCTGGCGATCAGGTCCGCGAGCCCGCGCGGAATGCCGGTAAAGCCCATGGACAGCGACAGGAAGGCCGCGCCCGCAAGGATCAGCGCGATCATGGCCGAGGTGCGCACCGCCCCCATCAGGCTGTCGAAAAAGGTGGCCAGCGTCAGCGACCGCTGCGCCAGCGCCAGCAGCATGGATCCGACCACGCCAAAGGCCGCAGCCTCGGTCGCGGTGGCGATGCCCAGATACATCGACCCGATCACCACGAGGATCAGCAGGATCACCGGGATCAGGAAACGCGAATTCTTGATCTTGGCCAGCAGCGTCATATGCGGCTCCGGCACCGGATCGAAATCGCGGGACAGCTTGGCGGTGATCGCCACATAGGCCATGAACATCAGCGCCAGCACCAGACCGGGCAGCACCCCCGCCATAAAAAGCTTGGTGATGCTTTCGTTGATGGTGACCCCGTAGACGATCAGCGTCAGCGAGGGGGGGATCATCAGCCCCAGCGTCGCCGCCCCCGCCAGCGTGCCGATCACCAGATGTTCGGGATAGTTGCGGCGGCGCAGTTCGGGGATGGACATCTTGCCCACCGTGGTCAGCGTGGCGGCAGAGGATCCCGACACCGCCGCGAACACCGTGCAGCCGACGATATTTGTATGCACGAGCCCACCCGGCAGCCGCGCCATCCACGGGCTGAGGCCGCGGAACATGTCTTCGGACAGGCGGGTGCGGTACAGGATCTCTCCCATCCAGATGAACAGCGGCAGGGCTGTCAGCGTCCAGCTGGACGAGGACGACCAGACCTTGGTGATCATCGCGTCCCCGGCGGGGCGCGAGGTGAACAGCTCCATCCCCACATAGGCGACGCCCATCAGGGCAAGCCCCACCCACACGCCGGATCCCAGCAGCAGGAACAGCACCGCCAGAAAGATGGCGATCGGGATCAGTTGGTCCATGTCATTCTCCCTGCGCCTGATCCATCAGGTCGGTGGTGATGCCGTGCCGTCCGGTGGCGATCAGCCGGATCAGGTGATCCCAGAAGGCGATGGCGAGCAGGATCACCCCCGCCGCCATGCTGAGCTGCGGAATCCAGATCGGTGTCGCGTCCAGCCCCTGGCTCAGTTCGTTCCAGCGCCGCGACACCAGCATGCCGCGCACCGCATACCATGCGAACCATGTGGCGGTGACGGTGCCGATGCCGAAACACCAGACCTCTCCCCACCAGCGGAACCGCCCCAGCGCTGACAGAAGGATCGACACGCGGATATGCGCGCCATGGTTCAGCGCATAGGCAAAGGCAAAGAACGAGGCGCCCGCCATGCAGTATCCGGCGTAATCGGTGGCGCCGGGAAAGACATGGCCGGTCCAGCGCGCCACCATCTGCGCCACGATCAGCAGCAGGATCGCGATGAGGAATCCCCCCGCGATCACGCCGCCTGCAAGGTAAAGGGCATCAAGAAAGCGCCGAAGCGCCCGTGCCGTCGCCATGGGCTGTTCCTTTTCCGCAAGAGGAGGGGCGGCAGAGGGGCGCGGGGGGAATGACCCCCGCGCCGCCCTGCCGGTGTTCGGGCGGGTTACTCGCCGCGATAGGCGTCGATGATCGCCTGACCGTCGGGCCCAGCCTTGGCGAGCCAGTCCTGCGTCATCACTTCGCCCATCTCGCGCAGTTCCGCCATCATGGCGTCGCTGGCGCGTTCCACGGTCATGCCGTTGTCCTTCAGCGCGTCCACCGTGGTCTGCGTATAGTCCATGGAGGTCTGCAGCCCCTCTTCGGCGGCCTTGCCGGCGCAGTCGGTGAGGGCGGTGCGGGTTTCGTCCGAGAGGCCCTCCCATGCGTCCTTGTTCACGAAGACCGCGTTGCGCGGCAGCCATGCGTCGACTTCGTAGAAGTTGGACAGATGCTCCCAAACCTTGCGGTCAAAGCCGGTGGCGCCGGAGGAGATGAAGCTTTCCGCCACGCCGGTGGCCAGCGCCTGGCTCAGTTCGGCGGCCTCCACCTGCACCGGCAGCGCGCCGGTCATCTCCGCCATCTTGGCGGTGGCGGTGGAGTAGGAGCGGAATTTCACGCCCTTCAGTTCCGAGATCGACGTGATGGGCTTGTTCATGTAAAGCCCCTGCGGCGGCCACGGCACCGAATAGAGATAGTGCAGATTGTCCTCTGCCAGCGCCTCGGTCACATAGGGTTCGGCCACATCCCACAGCTTTTCGTGCTCCTCGAAGGAGGAGACGAGGAAGGGGATGGAATCCACGCCGTAAAGCGGGTTTTCGTTTTCATGCGCCGACATCAGCCGTTCGCCGATATTGGCCTGACCGGTCATCACCGCACGCTTGATCTCGGCCCCGCCGAACAGCGAGCCGGAGGGATGGGTGACAATCTCCAGATCGCCGCCGGTGGCCTCGGTCACGCAGGTCGCGAAATTGGCGGCGACTTCGGAATGGAAATTGGTCGCGGCATAGGCCAGCGGCATGTCCCATGTTTCCGCCGACGCGGCGCCCGCAGCCCCGGCCAGCGCCGTGGCGGCAAGAAGGGTGGTCATCGTCTTCATGGTCAGTCTCCCCGTGGTTTGTTTGTATGCGAAGGTTTATGTCTTATTGAAACCGCGTCGGCGCATAGGGTGCAAGGTCGATGTTGGGCCGCGCGCCGCTGACAAGCTGCGCCAGCAGCCGTCCGGTCTTGGGACCGCCTGTCAGACCGACATGATCGTGACCGAATCCGGCAAAGACGCCGCGCAGCTTTGGCGCCTCGCCGATCACCGGCAGCGAATCAGAGATCGACGGCCGGTGCCCCATCCATTCCACCTTGTGCTTCCATGTCAGCCCGGGCAGGGCGGCGCGGATGTTGCGTTCCAGCAGGGCGAAGGGCGCGCGCGAGGCGGGGGCCACCAGCCCGCCGAATTCCACGATCCCCGCCAGCCGCAGCCGCCCCTCCATCGGCGTTGCCACGAACTTGCCGCTGGCGATCATCATCGGCGCGCGCGGCATCACCGAGGGCTCCCAGAGTTCCAGATGGTAGCCGCGTTCGCTTTCCAGCGGCACGTCCAGCCCCAGCTTTGCCGCCAGCGGTTTCGACCAGACGCCGGTCGCCAGCACCGCCGCGTCGCAGGGCAGGGTTTCACCGCCAAGGCGCAGCCCGGTCAGCCGGTCGCCCTGCCGGATAAAATCGGTGACCTCGCCGATGCGCAGTTCTGCCCCCTGACGCTGGGCATGGGCGGCAAGGTCTTTGACATACTGGCCGGGATCGGTGATGCGGCCATGGTTCGGCATCCGCACGCCAAGGCCAAGGCTCGGCGCCAGCGCCGGGTCATAGGCGGCAAAGGCCGCACCCTCCATCACCTCGAACTCGAAGCCCAGATCGCGGCGGATGCCCCAGCCGAAGGCATCGGCCTCATAGGCGGCGCGGTTGGCATAGACGAAGGTGTAATCGCCGGGCACGAGCCATTTTTCCGCCCCCGTGCCCGCCGACAGCGCCTGATGGTCGGCAAGGCTGTCGCCGATGATATGGGTCACCGCCTCTGCCCGGCGGCGGGCGGCATCGGCATTGGCATGGGACATGTAGCGCCAGAGCCACGGCGCCAGCCGGGGCAGGTAGCCCCAGCGCAGGAACAGCGGCTGGTTGGGATCAAGCAGCATGCGCGGCGCGCGCCCCCAGAGCCCGGGCCCGGTGACCGGCACCACGGAGCCCGAGGCCAGCACGCCGCCATTGCCGTGGCTCGTGCCCTCGCCGGGGCCCTTGCGGTCGATCAGCACCACGCGATGCCCGTCGCGCAGCAGCCACAGCGCCGTGGCCACGCCCACGATCCCCGCCCCGATCACCGCCACCGTCTTTGCCATCCGTCCGTTCCTCTGCCGCATCTGCTGCCGAACGCTTGCACAGACCGCGGGTGATGACAACGCCGTGACATGTCCGTGAGTGCAGGCCGGTCCCGCAGGCTGCCGGGGGTGGCGCCGCCCGCGCCAAGCCGTCATGGTGCGGCAGCCCGCGCTGCGTCGCGTGGCGGATGATCCGCGCTGAAAGGAGCCTTTGCCGATGTCCTTCGTCTTTTCCCCTGCCGACACCTCCTCGCTGCCCGTGGCGGGATCCACGGACCGCTTTCCGGTGCGCCGCATCTTCTGCGTGGGGCGCAACTATGCCGCCCATGCCGCCGAGATGGGCGGGGATGCCGACCGCGAGCCGCCGTTCTTCTTCATGAAGCCCGCCGATGTTCTGGTCGAGGACGGGGCAGAGATTCCCTATCCGCCGCAGACTTCCAACCTGCATCACGAGGCGGAACTGGTCGTGGCGCTGGGGCAGGGCGGGCGCGACATCGCCGAGGCTGACGCGCTTACCCATGTCTGGGGCTATGCCGTGGGCAATGACCTGACCCGCCGCGACCTGCAGGCCGAGGCCAAGAAGATGGGCCGCCCGTGGGACATGGCCAAGGGGTTCGACCTGTCGGCGCCCATCGGGCCGGTACATCCCGCGTCGCAGGTGGGGCATCTGGCCAAGGGGGCGATCCTGTGCCGGGTGAACGGCGCGCTGCGCCAGCAGGGCGATCTGGCCGACATGATCTGGTCGGTGCCGGAAATCGTGTCCTTCCTGTCGCGCAGCGTCGTGCTGCGGGCGGGCGACCTGATCATGACCGGCACCCCCGCAGGCGTGGGCATGCTGACCCCCGCCGACACCTGCGAGGTGGAGATCGAGGGGCTGGGCACGCTCACCACCCGCATCGCGGGCTAGGCCGGGGCCGGGGGGGGGAGC
>NZ_JAYKSL010000008.1:150100-221677 GCF_035481585.1 Salipiger marinus
GCCGGGGCCGGGACGCGCCGCATATGGGCGCGTCCCGGTTCAGTCAGGCCGGATCAGAGGGCCGCGCGGAACAGCTCGGCCAGATTGGCCTCGGTCAGGGCCACCGGGTTGCCGCCGCAGGACGGATCCTTGATGGCGCCTTCGACCAGCGCCGGGATCGCCGCCTCGGTCACGCCAAGCGCGGAGAGGCCTTGCGGCACGCCCAGCCGGGCGTTGAACGCATCGACAAAGGCGCAGAACCCGTCAAACCCGCCGTCGATCCCCAGATAGGGCGCGGCGCGGTCGAAGCGCGCGCGGATCGCCTCGGCATTGAACTTCAGCACGGCGGGCATGCAGACGGCGTTGGTGGTGCCGTGATGCGTGCCGAAATGCGCGCCGATCGGATGGCTCATGGCATGGATCGCGCCCAGCCCCTTCTGGAAGGCGGTGGCACCCATGGCGGCGGCGCTCATCATCTGCGCGCGCGCTTCCAGATCGGTGCCGTCATCATAGGCGCGGGGCAGGTAGTCGATCACCAGCCGCATGCCTTCCAGCGCGATGCCCTGGCTCATCGGGTGATAGAAGGGCGAGGAGAACGCCTCCACGCAATGGGCAAAGGCGTCAAGCCCGGTGCCGGCGGTGATGGCCTTCGGCATCCCCACGGTCAGTTCGGGATCGCAGATCACCACGGCGGGCAGCATCTTCGGATGGAAGATGATCTTTTTCTCATGGGTGACGGAATTGGTCAGCACCCCGGCGCGGCCCACTTCGGATCCGGTGCCTGCGGTGGTGGGCACCGCCACCACGGGGGCGATGGCGCTGGCATCGGCGCGGGTCCACCAGTCGCCGATATCCTCGAAATCCCAGATCGGGCGGGTCTGCCCGGCCATGAAGGCCACGCATTTGCCCAGATCAAGCCCCGAGCCGCCGCCAAAGGCCACCACGCCGTCATGGCCGCCCGCAGTATAGGCGGCGACCCCGGCGGCAAGGTTGTGCTCGTTCGGGTTGGGATCGACATCGGCGAAGATCGCGGCATCAAGCCCCGCCGCGCGCAGGATTTCCAGCGTCTGCGCGGTGATGGGCAGGGCGGCCAGCCCGCGATCCGTCACCAGCAGCGGTTTCGTGATGCCCGCCTGCGCGCAGGCGGCGGGAAGCTCCGCGATGCGGCCCGCGCCGAACTTGATGGCGGTGGGATAGGACCAGTTGGCGGTCAGCGTCATTGGGTCACCTTCTTGAGATGGTAGGATTTGGGACGGGTCAGGGAGTGATAGCCGATCTCTGACAGCGCCCCGCCGCGTCCGGTGTTCTTGCAGCCGGTCCAGCACAGACCGGGATCCAGATAATCGGCGCGGTTGAGAAAGACCGTCCCGGTCTGGATCGCATCGCCCAGACGGATGGCGCGGTCGACATCGCCGGTCCAGAGCGAGGCGGTCAGCCCGAAGGGGCTGTCATTCATCAGCGCCAGCGCCTCGGCATCGTTCTTGACCGGCATGATGCCGACCACGGGGCCGAAGCTTTCGTCGCGCATCACCCGCATGTCATGGCTGACATTGGTCAGGATCTGCGGGGTCAGATAGGCGCCGCCGTCATCTTCGGCAAAGGTCGGGATATGCGCGCGGGCGCCCATGGCCAGCGCCTCGTCGATCTGGGCGCGGACCTCGGCGGCAAAGCGGGTATTGGCCATGGGGCCGATGGTGGTCTCCGCGTCCAGCGGATTGCCCAGCCGGTAGCCTTTGACCACGGCCACCGCCTTGTCGACAAAGGCGTCGAACAGGCTTTCCTGCACATAGATGCGTTCGATCCCGCAGCAGCACTGCCCGGAATTGAACATCGCCCCGTCGATCAGCGTGTCGACGGCGGCATCCAGATCGGCATCTTCCATGACATAGCCCGGATCCTTGCCGCCCAGTTCCAGCCCCAGCCCGGTAAAGGTGCCCGCCGCGGCGCGTTCCACCGCCTGACCGCCGCCCACCGATCCGGTGAAATTGACAAAATCGAAGGCCCGTCCGGCGATCAGCGCCGCCGTGCTGTCATGGTCCAGATAGACGTTCTGGAACACGTCCTCTGGCACGCCCGCCGCGTGAAAGGCGCGCGCCAGCCGTTCGCCCACCAGCAGCGTCTGCGTGGCGCCTTTCAGCACCACGGCATTGCCCGCGATCAGCGCGGGGGCCACGGTGTTGATCGCGGTCATGTAGGGGTAATTCCACGGCGAGACCACCAGCACCACGCCCTGCGGCACGCGGCGGATGAAGCGGCGGAAGGTGGCATCCTCGCCCACCTGAATGTCGGCCAGCGCGCGTTCGGCGATCTGCGCCATATAGGCGGCGCGTTCGTGAAAGCCGCGGAATTCGCCGCCGTAGCGCACCGGGCGGCCCATCATCCGGGCCAGTTCCGGCACGATCTCGTCATTCATCTCGCCGATGGCGGCAACCCCGGCCATGACAAGTGCCGTGCGTTCGGCCAGCGGGCGCGCGGCCCATGCGGCCTGCGCGGCACGGGCGCGGCGGGCGGCCTGCCGCGCCGCCTCCAGAGGCAGCGCCTCGCGGGTGGCAAAGACCGATCCGTCGATCGGAGAGACGCAGGTGAGGGTGGTCATGTCTGTCCTCGTTCAGGCTTTCTCGAACCCGCGGGCGAGTTCGTAATCGGTCACGGCGCGGTCGAAATCGGCCTGCTCGACCCGGGCGGCATGGGCGTAGTGATCCACCACCGCATCGCCGAAAGCGGCGCGCAGCATCGCCGATCCGGCAAAGGCCTCGGTGGCGGTGCGCAGGCTTGCGGGCACGTCGGGCACATCGGTCATGGCATAGACATCGCCGGAGACGGGATCGGGCAGATCAAGCCCTTCCTCGATCCCGGCCAGCCCCGCCGCAAGCTGCGCCGCACAGGCAAGATAGGGGTTCATGTCCGATCCGGGGATGCGGCATTCGATGCGCACGCCCTTGGTGTCCTCGCCCACCAGACGGAAGCCTGCGGTGCGGTTGTCCACCGACCACGCGGATTTGGTGGGGGCAAAGGTGCCGGGCACGAAGCGCTTGTAGCTGTTGGCATAGGGTGCCAGCAGCAGCGTGACCTCGGGCGCGTATTTCAGCAGCCCCGCCACATAGCTGCGCATGGTCGCGGACATGCCATGCGCGGCCTCGGCGTCATGGAACACGTTGCTGCCGCCCTTGAACAGCGACTGGTGGATATGCGCGGCGCTGCCCACCTTGTCGGCGCGCCATTTGGCCATGAAGGTGGCGGCATGGCCCTTCTGATGGGTGATCTCCTTGATCGCGTGTTTGGCGATCGTGTGGTAATCGGCGCAGGTCAGCGCGTCGGCATAGCGGATGTTCAGCTCTTCCTGCCCGGTCTCTGCCTCGCCCTTGGTGCTTTCCACCGGGATGCCCATGGCGACCAGATGGTTGCGGATGGGCCGCATGACATATTCTTCGCGGCTGGTGAACTGGATCGAATAATCCTGATTGAACGGGGTCAGCGGTTCCAGATCGCGGTGGCCGCTGTGCCGGATCGCGTCATAGGAGCGGGCATAAAGGAAGAACTCCAGCTCCGTCGCCATCATCGGCGCAAGCCCCAGCGCTGCGGCACGGTCCACCTGCGCCTTGAGGATCTGGCGCGGCGACTGCGGCACGGGCGCGTGGTGGTGATCCATCACGTCGCAAAGCACCATGGCGGTGCCCTCCAGCCATGGCACGAGACGCAGCGTCGACAGATCCGGCTTCATCACGTAATCGCCATAGCCCGCCGCCCAGGAGGTGGTGGCATAGCCGTCCGGCGTCATCATCTCCAGATCGGTGGCCAGCAGGTAGTTGCAGCAATGCGTTTCCACATGGCCATGCTCGATGAAGTTCGAGACATGGAACCGCTTGCCCTGCAGCCGCCCCTGCATGTCCACGATGCAGACGAGGATCGTGTCGATCTCGCCGCGCTCTGCGGCGGTCTTGATCTGGTCGAGTGTCAATGTGCCGGTCATCGGCTGCTCCTTGGATCGGTCATGCGGGCCCTCCGCGCGCAGGCGGAGGGCCCCTTGGTCAGAAAGTGCGGATCAGAACGTATAGGGCGGACCGGCGCGGTTGATCACATCGTTATAGTCGCGGAAGATGTCCACGACCTTCTGATGCACCTCGCCTTCCTGCGCGATCTCGTCCCAGAAGGTGATGGCGGCGTCTTCGACCTGTTTCCACTCCTCGGGCGGGATCGAGCGCAGTTCCAGCTTGTCGCCGCGCGCGCGCAGCCGCGCCTCGCCGCCCCAGTACCACTGGTTGCGATAGGTGTCGGCGGATTTGATCGCCGCCATCACCAGTTCCTTCAGATGGTCGGGCAGATCGGCCCAGCGCTGCTGGTTGACGAAGATCGACCCGATCCACGCGCCGGAGATGTTGTTGGTCAGGAAATAGTCGGTCACATCCGCCCAGCCCACGGTGTAATCCTCGGTGATGCCGGACCATGCCATGCCGTCCAGCTCGCCGGTCTGCACCGCGACTTCGGCATCTTCATAGGGGATGTTCACCGGCACCACGCCGAACTGCGACAGGAAGCGGCCCGCCGTGGGGAAGGTGTAAAGCTTCAGCCCTTCCAGATCGGCAAGGCTTGTCACCTCTTTCTTGGTGTTGAAGTTGCACGGATCCTGCCCGGCCGCCGACAGCCATGTGACGCCGACCTTTTCGTATTCCGCCCGCCAGATGTCGGCGAGCCCATACTGGTTGAACAGCACCGGCACGTCGAGGATGTGCTTGGTGGCAAAGGGGAAATAGCCGCCAAAGACCCGCATCGGCGTGGGCGATGCCATGCTGTCGTCATCCGAATGCACCGCATCCAGCGTGCCGCGCTGCAGCGCCTGAAACAGCTCGCCGGTGGGCACGATCTGGTCGGCGTAATAAAGCTCGATCTCCAGCTCGCCCTGGGCTGCGGCGTTGATGGCGTCGATGATGGGCTTGGTCACATGTTCGCCAAGGGCAGCACCCGCATAGGTCTGGAAGCGCCAGCGGATCGGCTCCTGCGCGCGGCCCACCGACGGGGCGGCGAGGGCGGCGGGGGCGGCAAGCGCTGCCCCGGCAAGGATCTTGCGTCGTGAAAGGGTCATTTCTGTCTCTCCTGTTGGTGGTTTGACGTCTCTGCCCCCGTTGGGCCGGGGGTCTTGGGCTTACTTGCCGTAGACCAGATCCGGCAGCCACAGCGCCAGATCGGGGAAAATCATGATGATCACCAGCACCACGATCATGACCGCCACAAACGGGATGATCGAGGTGTAGATGTCGCGCAGGCCGATTTCGGGCGGGGCCATGGCGCGCATCAGGAACAGGTTGTAGCCGAAAGGCGGCGTCATGTAGGCGATCTGGCAGGTGATGGTATACAGCACGCCATACCAGACCAGATCGAAGCCCAGCGCCCCCACCAGCGGCACGTAAAGCGGCGCCACGATCACCAGCATCGCGGTGTCGTCCAGAAAGGTGCCCATGACGATGAAGCTGAGCTGCATCAGGATCAGGATCACCCACGGGCTGAGCCCGAGCTGGTCGGTGAACAGCGTCTCGATGGCGCTGACCGCGCCCAGACCGTCGAACACCGCGCCAAAGGCCAGCGCCGCAAGGATGATCCACATGAACATGCAGGTCACGCCCAGCGTGTTGCGCACCGAATTCTCGAACACCTCGCGCGTCATGCGGCCCTTGAGCACCGCCGCGACAAAGGCCGCCAGCGCGCCGATGGCCGAGCTTTCCACCAGCGAGGTCCAGCCGTTGATGAAGGGCACCATCATCACCGCGAAGATGCCCAGCGGCAGCAGCCCTGCCGTCAGCAGCCGCAGCTTTTCGGCGCGCGGCAGGTCCCGGTCGGCCTTGGGCAGGATCGGGCCAAGTGCGGGGTTCAGCTTGCAGCGGATCACGATGTAGATGATGAAGGCCGCCGCCATGATCAGCCCCGGCACGATGCCCGCCAGCCACAGCTGCCCCACCGGCTGCCGCGCGATCATGGCGTAAAGCACCAGCACCACCGAGGGCGGCACGAGGATTCCCAGCGAGGATCCGGCCTGGATCACCCCCGTGACCATGCGCTTGTCATAGCCGCGTTTGAGCAGTTCCGGCAGCGCGATGGTGGCGCCGATGGCCATGCCCGCGACGGAAAGCCCGTTCATGGCGGAAATCAGCACCATCAGCCCGATGGTGCCCACCGCCAGCCCGCCCGACAGCCCGCCCAACCAGACATGGAACATCTTGTAAAGATCGTCGGCGATGCGGCTTTCGCTCAGCACATAGCCCATGAAGATGAACATCGGCAGCGTCAGCAGCGGATACCATTTCATCAGCTTGATGGAGGCGGCAAAGCCAAGATCAAAGCCGCCGCGATCCCCCCAGAGCAGCAGCGCCGCGATCACCGCGACAAAGCCGATGGCGCCGAACACCCGCTGCCCGGTCAGCAGCAGCCCCATCATGCCCGAAAACATGACGATTGCGATCATGTCCTGCGACATCAGATCTCCTCCCCGCGCAGGCGGGCGATGTCGCGGAAGAATTCCGCAGTGCATTGCAGGATCATCAGCGCGACGCCAAGGCACAGCACCACCTTGACCGGCCAGACATAGGGGCGCCACGCGCTGGGACTGCGCTCCATATGGCCCATGACCTCGGAGGCGGCGGCGGGGCCGCCGGTGACGAAGGCGCGCGCCAGATCGGCGAAAAAGCTGAACGGTTCGGTGCCGAAATAGCCCAGCGAATAGGCGGTGGAACTGATCGCGCCGTAAAGCAGCACGCCCAGATAGAACATCAGGAACCAGATGGTGATGACATCGGCCATGGCCTTGCGGCGCGGCGACCAGTCGCCATAGAAGAAATCCATCCGCACGTTGGAGCCCATCTGCATCGCATAGGGCCCGCCAAGGATGTAATAGCCCACCATGATGAACTGCGCGGTTTCCAGCGTCCAGAGCGTGGGGGTGAAGAAGGTTTTCGACACCGAGGACCACAGCAGCACGCCGATCAGCGCAAACAGCAGATACATGGCGCAGCGCCCGATGGCGCGGTTCATGGCGTCGATGCCGCGCACATAGGCGCGCAGGGCGTCAGGCATGATGCGCCTCCGTCAGTCCCAGCGTGGCAAGGGCGGGGCGCAGCAGGGCCAGCAGCTCGTCCGCCATGGCCTCTACCGCTGCGGCATCGGCAAGCAGGTCGTTGCGCGCCTCGATCATCACATTGGGCAGGCCATGGCGCAGGCCGTGACGCTGCAGCGAATGGGTCACGCCATCCTCGGGGCCATAGGGCGCGTTGCGGCGCAGGATCCGGTGGGGCAGGGCGGGCGCATGGTCCAGCATGGCATCGGCCAGACGGCTGTCGGCATCATGCAGCAGGCCCAGTTCCACCTCGCGCGGGGTGCCGTGCCAGAGCGGGGTGAAGCTGTGCAGCGTGACCAGCGCAAAGGGCGTGCCCTGCGCCTGCCGGGCCGCCAGAACCCGGTCCACCGCGTCGCAGAAGGGGGTATAGACCTGCGCCACGCGCGCCGCCCGCGCCTCGGGCGACAGGCCGGCATTGCCCGGCACCGCGATGCGTTCGCTGCGTTCGGGCATGGCAGACGGCGCCTCGGGCGGGCGGTTGCAGTCATAGACCAGCCGCGACACCGCCCCCGCCACCAGCGGCGCGTCAAGGGCGGCGGACAGCGCTTCGGCCAGCGCCAGCGCGCCCGGATCCCAGACCGCGTGACTGTGCAGATCCTCCTCTGCCAGTCCCAATCCGTGATACTCTGGCGGAATCAGCGCCGAGGCGTGTTCGCACAGCAGCACGGCAGGGCCGCGCCCGGTCTCGTTGATGATCTGAAAGGCTGTTTCCGTCGTGGCGGTCACGGCTGATCCCCTCTGCTCTGGAAAAACCTTTCCACGCCGAAAATATTGCGTCAATAATTTTCCAGTTTCCGGAGCGTGGTTGTGGGCAGGCTGCACGGCGCGCGGGGAACTGCACAAAAAACCATCCGGGAAAGGCCGCCGATGACCACACCGTCAGGCACCGTGCGCCAGCTGATCCGCGAACACCACGCCCAGCTGACCCAGTCGGAACGCAAGTTCGCCCAGGCCCTGCTGGACGATTACCCCGGCGCGGGCCTGTCCTCCATCACGCAGGCGGCGGCCAATGCGGGCGTGTCGACGCCGACCGTGGCGCGCATGGTGCAGAAGCTGGGCTTCAAGGGCTATCCCGCCTTTCATGCCGCCCTGCTGGGCGAATTGCAGGCCAAGGTGTCGGGCCCCGAGGCGCGGCGCGCGGTCTGGGCGGCGGAGGCGCCGGATTCGCATCTGCTGAACCGCTTCGCCGAGGCGGTGACCCAGAACCTGCGCCAGACCTTCGCCCATGTGGACACCGCGCAGTTCGACGCGGCGGCGGCACGGCTCGCCTCGCCGGAGGGGCGGCTTTACGTGGTGGGCGGGCGCATCACCCGGTCCCTTGCGGAATATGCCTTTACCCATTTTCAGGCGATCCGGGCGCGGGTCACGCATCTGACCTCCTCCTCCGCCACATGGCCGCATTACGTGCTGGACATGACCGAAGGCGACACGCTGCTGATCTTTGACATCCGCCGGTATGAGGAAAACCTGCTGCGGCTGGCCGAGATCGCGCAGGCACGGGGAATGCAGGTGATCCTGATCACCGACCAGTGGTCCAGCCCCATCGCCAGCGTCGCCGCGCATACCTTCAACTGCTGGGTGGAGATCCCGTCGGCATGGGACAGCAACATCGCCACCCTGTCGCTGGTCGAGGCGCTGGTGGCGGCGGCGCAGGAACACCGCTGGCCCGAGGCGCGGGACAGGTTCGAACGGCTGGATGCGCTGTTCGAACTGACGCGGCTCTTCCGCAAGCCCTGAACGGGATCGCCCCCGGCGCGTAAGGGCGCACCGGGGGCGGAGGCAGATCCGCCGGCCCTTGGGCGGGAGGGGGAGCAAACCTTGCGCCCCGAGCCATGGCGGATCCGTTCAGAAGGCCACGCGGTCGGGGCCTTTCAGCTCGAGGATCTCGCGCGCGTCGTCGGGAGTGGCGATCTCCAGCCCCAGACCTTCGATGATCTGGCGGGCCTTCTGCACCTGTTCGGCATTGCTGCGCGCCAGCACGCCGGGGGCGAGCCACAGCGAATCCTCCAGCCCCACGCGCACATGCCCGCCCATGGCGGCGGCCATGGCGGCGATGGGCAGCTGGTTGCGGCCCGCCCCCAGCACCGACCAGCGATACTGGTCGCCAAAGAGCCGGTCGGCGGTTCGCTTCATGTGCAGCACATCCTCGGGATGGGCGCCGATCCCGCCCATCAGCCCGAACACGGTCTGGATGAACAGCGGCCCCTTCACCAGCCCCTCGTCGAGGAAATGCTTGAGGTTATAAAGATGCGAGGTGTCGTAGCATTCGAATTCGAACTTGGTTCCCAGCGGCCCCAGCGTGGTCAGGATATGTTCGACCTGCCCGAAGCTGTTGTTGAAGATGATGTTCTTGTTGGCCAGATAGTCGCGTTCCCACTGGTGCTTGAGATCGGGGAAGCGCTTGAGCATCGGGAACAGCCCGAAATTCATCGACCCCATGTTGAGCGAGGCGACCTCGGGCTGGTGCGTGGCGGCGGGGCGCACCCGTTCTTCGATGGTCATGGTGGGGGCGCCGCCGGTGGTGATGTTCACCACCACGTTGGAGCCCTGCTTGATGATGCCCAGAAACGGCGTGAACGCCTCGGGGGACTGGTCGGGGCGGCCATCCTGCGGGTCGCGCGCGTGCAGGTGCACCACGGCGGCGCCCGCCTCGGCGGCGCCAAGCGCGGCTTCGGCGATTTCTGCGGCGCTGACCGGCAGATGTTCCGACATCGACGGCGTGTGGATGGCGCCGGTGACGGCGCAGGTGATGATGACCTTGCGGGGTTTGGCCATGGGTCTGGTCCTTCAGTTCTGATCTGGGGTGGGTTCGGCGGCGAAATGACGGCGCAGCGCTGCCAGCCGCGCATCGCGGATGTCCTGCCGCGCCCGGATGCGGTCGGGGCTGCGGTCCTGCGGCCAGCTTGCGGCGATCTTTTCGGCATTGGCCACGTCAAAGACCTCTGGCCCGGCGGGCGCCTCGGCCAGCCGCGCGTAGAAGCCGCCATAACGGCTCATGTAATCGACGATGCCGCCGGGCGCGTTGAGATCGATGGTTTCCATCGGCCCCATGAAGGACCAGCGCAGCCCCAGCCCGTGCTTGATGGTGGCGTCCAGCCCCTCGACGCTGACCACGCCTTCGCCCAAGAGCCGCATCGCCTCGGCCAGCAGCGCGCCCTGCAGGCGGTTCAGCACGAAGCCGTCGCGTTCTTCCGTCATGCGCACCGGCACCTGTCCGATGCCGTGATACAGCGCCTCTGCCCGGTCGAGCGTGGCGCTGTCGGTCCATGGCGCGGGGCACAGCTCGACCACCGGCACCAGATGCGGCGGGTTCACCGGATGCGCCACCAGACAGCGCGCCCGCCCCGCCAGCCCTTCGGTGAAGCGCGAGGCGACGATGGCGGAGGTGGAGGAGGCAAGGATGGTCCCGGGTGCTGCCGCCGCATCCAGCCGGGCGAACAGATCCTGCTTCACCTCCAGCCGTTCGGGGCCGTTTTCCTGCACCAGCGCCACGCCCGCCACCGCGTCTTCCAGCGTGGGGCAGGTGCGGATGCGGGCGAGCGTCGCGTCGCGGTCGGTCAGCAGCTTTTCGGCCACCAGCGTGTCGCAGAGCGTGGCCATATCGGCGGCAAAGCGGTCCAGCACGCCGGGATCGGCATCCCAGACCTGCACCGGATGGCCCGCGCGGGCAAAGAGCGCGGCCCAAGAGCGGCCGATGAGGCCAGCGCCGATGATGGCAACGGGGTCGGTCATGGATAGTCCTTTCAAAGCCAGAGCACCTTGCGCCGCAGGTCCAGATCGCTGGCCAGCGCGGCGGAGGGGCCTTCGTGAATGATGCGTCCGCGTTCCAGCGCCACGGTCCGGTCCGACAGCGTCAGCGCCAGATCAAGGTTATGGTCCACGATGATGATGGACACATCCTGCCGCAGCCGGTCGAAGGTGTCGAACAGCTGTTCGACCACGGCGGGGGCCAGCCCCTCGAACGGTTCGTCCAGCAACAGCACGCGGGTGTCGCCCGACAGCGCGCGGGCCACCGCCGCCATCTGCTGCTCGCCGCCCGACAGGTAATCGGCGGGCGTGTCGATGCGGTCGCGCAGGCGGGGGAAATAGGCGAAGATGCGGTCCTGCGACCAGTGCGTGCCCTCGCCGGTGCGGCGCTGGATCCGGCCCAGTTCCAGATTGTCGCGCACCGACATGCCCGCGAAGAGCCCGCGCCCCTGCGGCACATAGGAAATGCCCGCCCGCGCCATCGCCGCCGAGGATTCGCCCGAGATCACCCGCCCGTCGAGCCGGATTTCGCCCGAGCCCACCGGGGCGATGCCGATCAGCGATTTCAGCAGCGTCGACTTGCCCGCGCCGTTGCGCCCGAGCAGGGCAAGGATTTCGCCCTGCCGCAGATCGAAGCTGACATCGTTGAGGATGTGGCTTTTGCCATAGCTGACATTCACCTTGTCGAGCGACAGCAGCACCTTGTCCTGCACGGCGCTGACGCGCGGCTTGGCCGCCACGGCGGAGGTGCCGGAGCCGATATAGACCTCCTGCACGCGGGCATCGCCGCGCGCCTCCTCCACGGTGCCGTCCAGCAGCACCTGACCTTCGTTCATCACCGTGACATGATCGGCCAGTTCGAACACCCGGTCGATGTCATGTTCGACCAGCAGCACCGGGATGTCGCGGCTCAGCGCCTTGATAAGCAGCCCGACCCGTTCGCGTTCGGCCACCGACAGGCCCGCCAGCGGTTCGTCCGCCAGCAGGATGCGCGGGCTGTTCCCCAGCGCCAGCCCCAGATCCAGCAGCCGCTGCCCGCCATAGGACAGCGCGCCCGCCTCGGCCTCGTCCATGCCCGACAGGCCCGCATAGTCCATGATCTGGGTGGTGCGGTCGTTGACCTGCCCAAGGTTGCGGGCGCGGATCAGCGGGTTCATGCGGCGCGGATCCCCGGCCTGCACGGCAAGCCGGATGTTTTCCCGCACGCTGAGCGCCGGAAACAGGTTGGTGATCTGGAAGCTGCGCCCGATCCCGGCCTCCGAGATCTCTTCGGGGCTGCGGCCTGACAGCGGTCGGCCCGCCAGCGTCACCTCGCCGCCATCGGGGGTATGCAGCCCCGACATCAGGTTGAAGGCGGTGGTCTTGCCCGCGCCATTGGGCCCGATCAGCGCATGCAGGCTGCGGTCGCGGACCGAGATCGACACCTCGTCCACCGCCTTGAGCCCGCCGAACTGCTTGGAGATGCCGCGCGCCACCAGAAGCGGTGCCTCGCTATGGCTTGCGGGTTTCAGGAAATCGGGCAGGGGGCGGATTTCGGCCCGGCGGTTGGCCATGGCGGCGCCGGTTTCGGCGGGCGGGTTCAGCGCGCGGCGGATCTGGCCGGGGATTCCCACCAGCCCGTCGCGGGCGTAAAGCACGAAGATCATGAAGACCAGACCGAACCAGAACAGCCAGTTGTCGGTGTAGATCGACAGGTATTCCCGGAACAGGATGTAGAACAGCGCGCCGATGGCTGGCCCGATAAAGCTGCGCATCCCCCCGATGACCACCATGGCCAGCAGTTCGCCGGAAAAGATCACCGACATCGGCTCTGCCGAGGTCATGCGGTTCTTGTAAAGCAGCAGCACGCCTGCCAGCGCGGTGATGGTGGCCGACAGCACGAAGGCCGCCAGCTTGTAGCGGTCCACCGGATAGCCAAGAAAGCGCGTGCGCTGTTCATTCTCGCGGATGGCCAGCAGCACCGATCCCAGCGGCGAATTGTTGAACCGCCACAGCAGCACCAGCACGGCAAAGGCGATGGCGGCGACCAGCCAGTAATAGGGTTCGGACATCTCGAAATCGAGCCCGGCAAAGCTGGGCCGGTCGATGCCGCCCAGACCGTTCTCGCCGCCGGTCACCTCGGTCCAGCGGAAGGCGATGGTAAAGCCAAGCGCCGACAGCGCCAGCGTCATGAGCGAGAAATAGACCCCCCTGCGGCGCAGGATCAGCGCGCCGAAGGCGGCGGAGATCACGCCGGTGGCCAGCACCGCCACCAGAAGCGGGATCAGGAAGGCGCCACCCATGGCCAGCGAGGTGAGCCCGGCCAGATAGGCGCCCAGCCCGAACCACGCGCCATGGCCGAAGCTGATGAGCCCGGTGCGCCCGGCAAGGATGTTGAGCCCCATGCAGGCCAGACCATAGACCACCACCTCGGTGGCGGAGGTATAGGTCAGGCCTGCGGCAAGGATGACGAAGGGCAGGGCGATCAGCGCTGCGGCAGCGATCAGAAGCGGATGGATGCGGGGCATGGGATCACTCGAATCGCAGGATGCGTTCGCCCAGCAGGCCGCGCGGGCGCAGCAGCAGGACCACGAACATCAGAAGATAGATGGCGGCGGTGGACCAGGACGACAGGCCCACGGCCACCAGCACGCCCTTGGTCAGGCCGACCAGAACGGCGGCGATGATGACGCCCCAGAACGAGCCCAGCCCGCCGATGACCACCACCACGAAGGCCAGCGTGATGATCTCTGCCCCCATGGCGGGGTGGATGGTGTAGATGGGCGACAGCAGCACGCCCGCCAGCCCCGCAAGCCCGATGGCGATGCCCGCCACCACCGACAGGTAGGGCCGCAGCGAAATGCCAAGGCTGCCGACGATTTCGGGGTTCTGCACGCCTGCGCGCACGATGCGGCCAAAGGCGGTGCGGTTGAGCAGCACCCACAGCCCGGCCACGGCCAGCACCGCCACGGCGATCAGGAAGATGCGGTAGCGCGAATAGATGAAATCGCCGAAGAACACCTGCCCGCGCAGGATGTCGGGCATGTTGTAGCTTTGCGGCGAGGCGCCGAAGATCCAGCGCAGACCCTGTTCGATCACCATGGCGAGCCCGAAGGTCAGCAGCAGCGAATAGAGCGGGTCGATGCGGTAGAACCGGGTAAACAGCGTGCGTTCGGTCACCATGCCCAGACCCGCCACGATCAGCGGCACAAGGATCAGCGCGCCGAAAAAGCCGGTGACCGGCGTGATGAGGATGGCAAGATAGGCGCCGATGGCAAAAAATGCCCCATGGGCAAGGTTGATGATGCCGCCCAGCGAAAAGATCAGCGACAGGCCAAGCGCGATCAGCAGGTAATAGGTGCCGTCCAGCAGGCCATTCAGCACCTGCGCGATAAAAAGCCCCAGCATATGGCGACGTGCCTCCTTGTGTCCGGTCAGGGTCGGGGGCGCGGCTTGCGCGCCCCCGGATGCGGAAAACGGGCGCTCAGAAGCTGCAGGTGCCGCCGGTCACGCTGGTGGCGAGCCGTTCCAGCGGTTCATCGGCAGCGGGGACCGGATCGGAGGTGGTGAAGATGTCCCATTCGTTCTGCGCCTCACCGGCGGGCAGCGCGGTGATGGCATAGATCTCCTGGATCAGCTGGTGGTCGGAGGGGCGGAAATAGCCCTTGCGCGATTTCATCAGGTCGAACTGCGCCTCTGGGCTTTCCAGATAGGCCACCAGCGCGTCGCCGCCCGCCTCTCCGGCTGCGGTCACGGCCTGCGCCATGATGAGCCCCGCGTTGTAATCGCCCCAGGCCTGGTTTTCCGGCGGCTTGCCATAGGCGGTGCTGAAGGCCTGCACGAAGGCCTGGCTTGCGTCATTCTGCACGAGGTGGTTCCAGACGTTGGGCCACGTGCCGCGGAAGTTCTGCGCGCCTGCCGCCCATGCCGACACGGTGTCGAAGCCAAAGCCGCCCAGCGTGAAATCCAGCCCGAATTCGCCATATTGCTTGAAGAAGTTGGTGATCTGCGTGCCCGCAAGGTTCAGCGCGACCACATCCGGCTCGGCCTGCCGGATCTTCAGCAGGTAGGACGAGAAATCGGTGGCATCCGTCGGCACCAGATCGTCGCCCACCAGCACGCCGCCATTGGCGTCCAGAAATGCCTTGGCCGCGCTGAGCAGGTCATGGCCAAAGGCGTAATCGGCGCTGAGCGTGTACCAGTTCTTGCCGTCCACCATGCCTTGCGCGTCGAAATATTCGCCCTCGGCATTCACATACATCGAGTTCTGCGTCTCGACATGGAACATGTAGCGGTTGCAGTCCGCCCCGCGCAGGCTGTCGGAATTGCCGCCGGTGTTGACGAAGCATTTGCCATAGCGCGCCGCGACCTGACTGATGGTCAGGCAGGAGGCCGAGGAGATCTCGCCGATGATGAAATCGACCTGATCGCGTTCGAACATGCGTTCGGCCTTGGTCGAGGCGGTCTGCGGGTTGACGCTGTCCTCCATGATCAGCTCGACCTGACGGCCGCCCGCGCCGCCATTGGCGTTGATATGCTCCACCGCCAGCTTGATGCCCATCTGGGCATATTCGCCAAGCGGCCCCAGAAAGCCGGTGGTGGGGGTCAGGTGGCCGATCTTCAGCGGGGCGCTCTGCGCCCGCAGATAGGCCGGAGCGGCCAGCCCCAGCGCGAGCCCGGCGGCGCCGGTCCGCAGAACGGTCCTGCGGGTGGTCTTGAGTGTCATCTTGGGTCTCCTCCCTTTGTGACGATCACAGCGGGGTGTGGCCCCTGATTTTCCCGGCTGACTTTCCTCCTCCGCCGGGAGATCAATGGTTGCCTTCTTGCCCGTTCTGTTGTGATCTGAGATCACAGTTGCAGAGGGGGCACCTTCGAGTCAACAGGAGTTCCCGACGCCATGTCGCAAAATCTGGATCAGATCCGCCCCGCGCGCCGCCAGACCCTGTCGGATCAGGTGCATGACACGCTGAGCGAGATGCTGCTGTCCGGCGCGCTGCGCCCGCGCGACCGGCTGTCGCTGCGCGATCTGGCCGAGCGGCTGGAAGTGTCGATGATGCCCGTGCGCGAGGCGGTGAGCCGCCTTGCCGCCAGCGGCGCGCTGGACGTGTCACCGAAACGCGCGGTGATGGTGCCGCTGATGACCTCGGACGCCTTCGCCGATCTGACGCAGGTGCGGATGCTGACCGAGGGCGAGGCGGCACGGCTCGCCGCCAGCCGCGCGAGCCGCACCGAAATCGCCGGGATCCTCGCGCTGGCCGACCGGTTCGAGGAGGTGCTGGATGCCGCCTATGGCAGCGCCGCCGCCGTGGCCGCCAACAAGGATCTGCATTTTGCGCTTTATCGCGCGGCGGGATCACCCGCACTGATGGAGGTGATCACCATGCTCTGGCTCAAGGCCGGGCCGATCATCAATTTCGACATCGGGGTGGAGGCGGGCGTGCCCTCGGAGGAGGAGATGTCGCGCTCGCGCACCCACCATTCCCGCGCCCATCACCGCCAGCTCTGCGAGGCGCTCTCCGCGCGCGACGGCGCGGCGGCGGCGCAGGCCATTGCCGAGGACATCCGTGTCGCCTCGGACCTGATCCGCGCCCATGGCGCGATGGACACGGACAACAGCCGCAGGAGGATCATGCCATGAAGCTGGAACTGGAGGGCGCGCGCGTCATCGTCACCGCAGGCGCGCAGGGCATTGGCCGCGCCATTGTCGAGGCCTATCTGGCCGAAGGCGCCCACGTCGCCACCTGCGACATCAACGAGGCCGCGCTGGAGACGCTGCCGGGCGAGGTGTTCCGGCAGCGGGCCGATATGGGCGATGCGGGCCAGATCGCCGGGTTCATGACTGCCGCCATGGCCCATCTGGGCGGGCTCGACGTGCTGGTGAACAATGCGGGCATCGCGGGCCCCACCGGCCCGGTGGAGGAAATCGACCCCGCCGACTGGGAAGCCTGCCTGACTGTCTGCCTGACCTCGCAGTTCCATTGCGTGCGCCATGCCGTGCCCGCGCTGCGGCAAAGCGGCAATGCCTCGATCATCAACCTGTCCTCGATGGCGGGGCGGGTCGGTTTCGCGCTGCGTACGCCCTATGCGGCGGCGAAATGGGGGGTGATCGGGCTGACCAAGTCGCTGTCGATCGAACTGGGCCGCGACGGCATCCGCTGCAACGCCATCCTGCCCGGGCTTGTCGCCGGGGACCGCCAGCGCCGCGTGCTGGAGGCCAAGGCGCAGCGGCAGGGCCGCAGCTTCGAAGAGGTGGAGGCCTCGGCCTTTTCCCACACATCGCTCAAGGAATATGTGCAGCCCGAGCAGATCGCCGACCAGATCATGTTCCTGACCAGCCCGCGCGGGCGCACCATCTCGGGTCAGGCGGTGTCGGTCTGCGGCGACTGCCAGATGCTGGCCTGACCGCGCGACCGTGACACGGGGGCGCAAAGGGTTCCATTGCGGCGCTCCCTTTGCGCGGTCTGCCGCCGGTCGCGGGCGGCGGTTCCGGCGGCTCGCCGCCGCCGCAGGACCACAGGGCGTGCCACCCTTTGCAGCGGGCCGCCGGGCTGCCTAGCTCTGGGGGGACACCGCAGGACAGGTCTGCGGCCAAGCAAGTCGAGAAGGAGACAATCGATGAAACGCACAGGTATGCTGCTGAAATCCACGGTCATTGCCGCCCTCGTCGCCGCCCCCATGGCGCCGGTGCTGGCGCAGGACGCCATGCCCGCCGATCCCGCAACCCCGGCCGCGCCCGAAGCGCCCGCCGCGAATTTCAGCGATGACCAGCTGACCTCGTTCGTCGACGCCGCGATGAGCGTTCAGGAACTGCGTCAGGATTACATGACCCGCATCGACGCCACCGAAGCGCCCGAGGAAAAGCAGGCGCTGGTCACCGAGGCGCAGACCGAGATGGCCTCCGCCGTCGAGGAAACCGATGGCATGGACATCGCGACCTACAACCAGATCGGTCAGGCCGCGCAGGCCGACCCGCAGCTGAACGAACGCATCATGGCGATGGTGCAGACCCGTCAGGGCCCGGAAGACGGGCAGGGCACCATGACGGAATGACAGCCCGGTGCTGACGTGACAGGGGGCCGTGCCGCAAGGCGCGGCCCTTTGTCATTCTATCTTGGTCATTCCACGGGGGCCGCATCCATCTCGGTCTCGGTCGGGACAAAGACCACCCGCCCGATGCGGCGGTTCGGCCCCCAGCTGCGATGCTTCAGCATGCCGTCGACGATATACAGATCCTCGACCAGATAGCTGTGCCGCTTGCCCGCCTCGTCATAGACTTCGATAAACGGGTTGAGCGTGTTTTCCTCCAGCCGGAAATAGGCCGGGTCGGAATGCGCCTGAAAATCCCGCATGACCTGCAGCACCGCGTCATATTCGGTGATGCGCTCGTCGACAAAAAGCGCGCAGGTCGCCTCATATCCGGCGCCCCCCGCCACCACGATCAGCGCGGGCACCCAGACCGTCGGGTTCAGCACCACCGAGGCCACGCCGCCCGCGCCGCCCGCACCTTCGATCAGGCCGACGGTGCTGCTGGTGGCGGCGCCAAGCTTGGTGCCCAGAAGGGTCAGCCCGCTGGTGGTGTTGACCAGCGTGTAGAACCCGCCATCCGCCACCCGGTCGACCACGCCGCCCGCAAGGTCGGCAGCCCCCGCCACGGTGTCGCCCACCAGACGGCTGGGCCGGTAATCACAGACAGCCGCGGCGGCGGGGGCAGCCGACAGCGCCAGCAGAAGCGGAGCAAGGCAGAGGCGGGACATGGCGGATCCAAAGGTAAAAGGGGCTGTGCCCTTCTACCTCTGGCTGTGCGTCTGTGGGAAGGGTCCATGACAGGGCCCCCCGACACGACCGCGTGAACCTTAGGGCGTTCCGGCTGCGGCCATCTCGACAAAGACGACGCGCCCGATCTCCCTGTCGAAGCCAAGGCGGCGATGCTTCAGCACTCCCGCAGGGGTCAAGTGCAGCCTGTTGCGGATACGGAGGGTGGGGGTGGTCGCGTCCCGGCAAGCTGGAACTCCCCAGGATTGACCTCCGTCGAAACCTGCGGCATCCCCTCTAGCACCTCGGAAGACGTTCATCGCAAGCGACGCCACTCACCTTGGCACGCTGGCACCTTGGGAAGACTGGAGCCAAGGGTAAAACGCAAATCCCCGCAGGCCAGACAGGCTCTGCGGGGAGTCATACGTCCATAACGCCGCGGTCCGGCGCCGGAGAGACGCAGACCTGCGGCTCAGCTGTCCATCTTCAGCGCGGAGATGAAGGCTTCCTGCGGAATCTCCACCTTGCCGAACTGGCGCATCTTCTTCTTGCCGGCCTTCTGCTTTTCCAGCAGCTTTTTCTTCCGCGTCGCGTCGCCGCCGTAACATTTGGCGGTCACGTCCTTGCGCATGGCCGACAGGGTCTCGCGCGCGATGACCTTGCCGCCGATCGCCGCCTGAATCGGGATCTTGAACATGTGGCGCGGGATCAGCTCCTTGAGCTTCTCGCACATGGCGCGGCCCCGCATTTCGGCACGGTCGCGATGCACCATCATGGACAGCGCGTCCACCGGCTCGTCATTCACCAGAACCTGCATCTTCACGAGGTTGTCCTCGCGATAGCCTTCCAGATGGTAATCGAAGGAGGCATAGCCCTTGGTCACCGATTTCAGCCGGTCGTAGAAATCGAACACCACCTCGTTCAGCGGCAGGTCATAGACCGCCATGGCGCGCCCGCCCACATAGGTCAGGTCAAGCTGGATGCCGCGCCGGTCCTGACAGAGCTTCAGCACGTCGCCCAGATACTCGTCGGGCACCATGATGGTGGCCTTGATCCGTGGCTCCTCGATATGGTCCACGGTCGTCATGTCGGGCATGTCGGCGGGGTTGTGCAGGTCGCGCCGTTCCCCGTCCTTGGTGTAAAGATGGTAGATCACCGACGGTGCCGTGGTGATCAGCTCGATGTTGTATTCGCGCTCCAGCCGGTCGCGGATCACCTCGAGGTGCAGAAGCCCCAGAAAGCCGCAGCGGAAGCCGAAACCCAGCGCCGCCGAGCTTTCCATCTCGTAGGTGAAAGAGGCGTCGTTCAGCGCCAGCTTTTCGATCGCGTCGCGCATGTCGTTGAAATCGTTGGCATCGACCGGGAAAAGCCCGCAGAATACCACCGGCACCGACGGCTTGAAGCCCGGCAGCGGCTCGGCGCAGGGTTTCCGTTCATGGGTGATGGTGTCGCCGACGCGGGTGTCGCGCACCTGCTTGATCGAGGCGTTGAGATAGCCGATCTCGCCCGGGCCAAGCTCCTTCACGCCGGTCATGGCGGGGCGGTAGACGCCCACGTCATCCACGTCATAGGTGCCGCCGGTCTTCATCATGCGGATGCGGTCGCCCTTGCGCAGCACGCCGTCGATGATGCGCACGATACAGATCACGCCCAGATACTGGTCGTATTTCGAATCTACCAGCATCGCCTTCAGCGGCTTGTCGCGGTCGCCCTCATGGGGCGGGGGCAGGCGCTTGACGATGGCTTCCAGAACGTCGGGGATGCCGACGCCGGTCTTGGCGGAAATCAGGCAGGCCTGCGAGGCGTCTATGCCGATCACGTCCTCGATCTGCTCCTTCACCCGGTCGGGTTCGGCGGCGGGCAGATCGACCTTGTTCAGCACTGGCACGATCTCGTGGTCGGCATCGATGGCGGTATAGACATTGGCAAGCGTCTGCGCCTCGACGCCCTGTGTGGCATCCACCACCAGCAGCGAGCCTTCGACCGCGTGCATCGACCGCGCCACCTCATAGGCGAAGTCGACATGCCCGGGCGTGTCGATCAGGTTCAGGACATAGGTCTGCCCGTCCTGCGCCGGATATTCGATGCGCACGGTGTTGGCCTTGATCGTGATGCCCCGCTCGCGCTCGATATCCATCGAGTCGAGCATTTGCTCCTGCATGTCGCGTTCCGCGACAGTGCCGGTGAGCTGGATCAGCCGGTCGGCCAGGGTGGATTTCCCGTGGTCGATATGGGCGACGATGGAGAAGTTACGGATGTGCGCGAGATCGGTCATGATGCCCGGATATGTAAGGGATTCCGCTCCCGGTCAAGCCGGATCGCAAGCCCATCCGGCGGCCTGCCGCTTCTTCTGACCACAAATATCCCGGGGGAGGCCACGCGGCAGCGTGGCCGGGGGCAGCGCCCCCGCCCGCGAAGCGGCCCCGGGCGGCGCCTTGGGCGGCAAAGGCGGGGCCTCTTCCGCCTGCCAACGGATCGGTGAATTGAAAATATCGCAATTCTGCGGCATCCTGCCGTGAAGCTCCGCAAGACGTGTCGGCAGGACGCGCGAGGGGCATCGAGCAGAGAGTTCAGAGCAATGAAACCGATTTATCTCGTGACGATTCTCGCCGTGCTGGCGGGCTGCGGCGGCGGCTCGCGCTCGGGCAGCGAGTATCAGGTGGTGCGCACCGCCTCCGGCCCCATCAGCAAGGCCTGCATGGCCTCGGACCGCAAGGCGCGCAATCCGGCGCTTTGCGGCTGCGTGCAGGCGGCGGCGAATGTGGACCTGACCTCGGGCGACCAGCGCCGCATGGTCGGATTTTACCGCGACCCGCACGAGGCGCAGGAAGTGCGCCAGTCCGACCGCAGCCGCGACCGCGACTTCTGGGACCGCTACAGCGCCTTCGTCACCCGCGCCGAAGGCATGTGCGCCGGGCTCTGAACCCGTCTCCCGCCGCTCAGCCGCAGGCGCGCAGATGCGGCGGCGGCACCAGCCGCGCCTCGGCGCTGCGGGCATGGCCCTCCATGCCCTCGGCGCGGGAAATCGCGGCGCTGGCCCGGGCAAGCTCGGGCAGGGCGGCGGGGGCGGCCTGCTGCCATGTCACGCATTTGAGGAATTTCAGCACCGACAGCCCGCCGGTATGCCGCGCCGCCCCCCCGGTGGGCAGCACATGGTTGGGCCCCGCCGCCTTGTCGCCAAAGGCGACCGTGGTCTCCGCCCCCAGAAACAGCGAGCCATAGGCGCGCAGCCGCCCGCGCCACCAGCCCGGATCGGCGGCCATCACGTGCAGGTGTTCGGGGGCGTAGCGGTCGGCCAGGTCCGCCATCTCTTCGGGGCTCGCGGCCAGCATCACCTCGCCCATCTGCGCCCATGCGGCGCGGGCCGCCGCGCGGTTGGGCTCTGGCAGGGCCTCGGCCAGCAGGGGCACCAGCGCCAGCACCGCCTCGGCCAGCGGGCGGTGCGTGGTGACCAGCCAGCAGGGGGAGGTGGCGCCATGTTCGGCCTGCGCCACCAGATCGGCGGCGACGCGCTGCGGATCGGCGCTGGCATCGGCAAGGATCATCACATCGGTCGGCCCCGCCACCATGTCGATGCCCACCGGCCCGAAAAGCTGCCGCTTGGCCTCCGCCACATAGGCATTGCCGGGACCCGCAAGGATGTCCGCCGCAGGCCCGCCGAAGAGGCCAAAGGCCAGCGCCGCGATCCCCTGCACCCCGCCAAGCGCCAACACCCGCCGCGCCCCGGCCAGATGCAGCGCGTGCAGCACGGCGGGCGGGATGCCCTCCGGCCCGGGCGGGGTGGCGGCCACCACCTGCGCCACACCTGCCGCGCGCGCCGTGGTCACCGTCATCAGCGCCGAGGCGATATGGGCATAGCGCCCGCCGGGCACGTAGCAGCCCGCGCAATCCACCGGGATCAGCCGCTGACCGGCGCGCAGGCCGGGGCGCAGCTCCACCTCGAATTCCTGCACCGACCCGCGCTGCGCCTCGGCAAAGGCGCGGATATTGGCATGGGCATAGGCGATGTCCTCGACCAGCGTCACCGGCAGGGCGCGGTGCGCACGGGCAAGGCTCGCCTCGGGGACCACCACCTCCTGCTGCCAGCCATCCAGCCGCCGCGCGTAATCCCGCGCCGCCTCCTCGCCGCCCGCGCGCAGGCGGGCCAGCATGATCTGCACGGTGTCCTTGATGTCGGCGGCGCCTTCGGGCGGCAGGCCGGGAGCGGTTTTAAGATAAGTCACGGGCATGGCGTTTGGTGTTGACCTGCGGGCTTCAGAGTTTCAGGAAGAGCGAAAGGACGGGAGGTGCGGCACCTGCCCGGAAGGAGGCAGGACCGATGCTGATGAAAGGGGTGACGCTGCGCGGGCTCGAGGTGTTCGAGGCGCTGGCGGCCACCGGCTCCGTGGCGCAGGCCGCCGAACGCACCGGGCTCAGCCAGCCTGCCGTCAGCCAGCAGATGCGCAATCTGGAAACCGCGCTTGGCACGGAACTGGTGGATCATGGCCGCCGCCCGATGCAGCTGACCTCGGCGGGGCGCAGTTTCCTGAGCCGCACGCAGGTGGTGCTGGGCCAGCTGCGGCTGGCGCAGAACGAACTGACGGTGATGGATCTGACCCATCTGTCGGTGCTGAACCTTGGCGTGATCGACGATTTCGACAATGACGTGACCCCGCAGCTGGTGACCATCCTTGCCGAGAACATGACGCGCTGCCGGTTCAAGCTGGTCACCGCCCCCAGCCACGAGATTGTCGAGGCGATGCGGGCGCGCAGCCTGCATATCGGCATTTCCGCCAGCCCCGGCGGGGTGATGGAAGGGGTCATCGAATATCCGCTGGCGCGCGATCCGTTTATTCTTGTGGCGCCGCGCGACCGCATGTCCGAACTGGGCGGGCCAGATGCGCTGATGCGGGCGCTGCCCTTCCTGCGCTATGACCGCGACCAGATGATCGGGCGCCAGATCGAGGCGCATCTGGCCCGGCTCAAGCTGGATTTCCCCGAACGGTTCGAGATCGGCGCGCATCTGTCGCTGATGACGCTGGTGGCGCGCGGCATGGGCTGGGCGATCACCACGCCCTTGGGTTACATGCGCGCGGCACGGATGCATGACCGGCTGGAGGCGCATCCGCTGCCCTTCACGCCCTTTGCCCGCACCATCGCGCTGTTTGCTGCCGCCGACTGGGCCGACCGGGTGCCGCGCGACGTGGCGCGCACCATGCGCATGCTGGTGGCCGATCAGGTGATGGGTCCGGCGCTGCGGCAGCTGCCATGGCTCGACGGCAAGCTGCGCCTGATCGAACCCGAATGATCCTGTCTGTGCCGTCTCGCTGACCATCACGCTCTCCGCCGGTCCGCGCAGACAGAAGCAGGCCGCCCCCACCCGCAAGAGGGGGCGCGGCTCTTTCGCAAAGAGGGATGGCCGGTTTCCGAAAAGCCGAATTCAGGCGGCGGTCATGTCCAGAAAGGCGCGCACGGCGGCTTCGAACTCGCGCGGTTTTTCGGCATGCAGCCAATGCCCGCAGCCGGGCAGCTTGGCGAATTTGGCCGATCCGAACAGCGCGCGAATCCGCTCGCGGTGTTCGGGCAGCACATAGTCCGACTCCGCCCCGGACAGGAACAGCGCGGGCCCGTCGAACCGGCCCTCGATCTCGGGGAAGGACAGGATGGTCGGCATCTCGCGCGCCAGCACGTCAAGGTTGAGCATCCAGCGCCGCGCCTTCAGATCCAGCGATTGCGTGAAGAAGCTGGCCAGCGCCGGATCCTCCACCAGCCGTTCCAGCTGCGCCACGGCATCGGAGCGTTTTTCGACGCGCCCCAGATCGACCGCCTGCATGGCGTCGATGTTGTGCTGCTGGCTGTGGCCATAGGTGACGGGCGCGATGTCGGCGACGATCAGCCGGTTGACCAGCGTGGGCCGGGTCAGCGCCAGCACCATCGCGGCCTTGCCGCCCATGGAGTGACCCAGCACGTTGGCACGCCCGCCAAGGCTGTCGATCACCTTGGCCAGATCCTCGGCCATGGCGGGATAGCTGTGGCTTTCCTCCCAGGGCGAGGCGCCGTGATTGCGCAGATCCACCGCGATGACCTCGCGCCGGTCGGACAGGCGTTTGGCGATCACCCCCCAGTTGCGGGCGGACCCGAACAACCCGTGGATGATCAGCAGCGGCGGTTCATCGGTGGCGGCACCGTGGCGGAGAAGGTTCAGCATGGCCCCGTTCTAGAACCGGGCGCGGCGCGGGGGAAGGGGCAAAAGTGCTGTGCCAGAGCGGCGCCCCTTGCGGGGCTTGGTGGTGGCGCCCCTTGCGGGGCTTGAGAGTGGCGCCCCTTGCGGGGCGACGCAAAATGCCGGAACCTGCGCGCATGAGCAGTGTCACCGAGCCCCCCGTCTTTGCCGAAACCGCCCGTCTGCAGGCGCTGTTTGACCAGCATCTTGGCCTGCGTCGCGGCAGCTTTGCCAGCAGGGCGCGCGCCGCCTCCCGTCATCTGCCGCGCCCGCTGCGCGCCGATCTGGCGCAGGTGGTGGCGGCGACGCGGCTGATGGGGCCGCCGAAGCTGTTCCGCCAGATCGACGCGGCGGCGCTTTCTGCCGCCAGCAACCGCATCGCCGCACATCTGAAAACCATCGACCGCGCCGACCGCCGCCGCGGGCTGTGGCTGGGCATCCTTGGCGCGATCATGGCCAATATCCTGATCCTGACCGCCCTTCTGATCGCGCTGCTGCGCTGGCGCGGGCTGGTCTGATCCGGCCTCAGTCCGGCTGCGGCGCGCCGTAAAGCCGCAGGAACAGGCTCTGTTCGTCATCATTGCGGAAAAACGGCACCGAGGCGGGCGGGCTTGCATCCTGCGCGCGGGCGGCGATTTCGCCCAGCACCACCTCGGTGATGAAGGGCAGATCCAGACGCCGCACCTCGTCAAGCGCGATCCAGTGCAGATGCGAAAGCTCGTCGCAGGCCGCCGAGAAATCATCGGGATCCGAGGCAAGCTCTTCGGCCTCCAGCAGGAAGAACCGCGCGTCGAAACGGCGCGGGCGGCCCGGCGGGGTGATGGCGCGGAAGACGAACTGCAGCGCCGAGGCATCGGGCAGATGGCCGGTGGCGGCAAAGCGGCGCCAGCCCTGCGGCGGCGGGTCCGTCCATGTGCCCGACCTGCCCAGCACGAGGCCGGTTTCTTCCCAAAGCTCGCGCACGGCGGCCACGGCCAGCGCATGGGCGATGCCCTCGGGGGCGTTTTCAGTCAGGCGCGCGGCGCAGAGCGGCGGCAGCGGGCGGGCCAGCGGCACCTCGGCATCCTCGGCATCCACGGCACCGCCCGGAAAGACGAACTTGTTGGGCATGAAGGCCGCCTTGGCGCCGCGCTGCCCCATCAGCACGCGCGGGCGGGTGTCCCGGTCGCGCAGCACGATCACGGTGGCCGCGTCGCGCAGGCCGGTCTTGTCAAGCACCATGGTCTTTTCCCTCCTTCGGCCCGGCCCGCAGGCCCCGGCAAGGAGGCCGTTCAGCGGGGCGCGGCGAATCCGTGCATCCCGCGCGCCCATTGAAAGCCCACGATCGCCCCCTTCAGCCTTGGCAGAAGATAGAGGGAGAGGCCGATGCAGCCAACAAGGAAGATCGTCATCAGGATCAGCGGCTCTGGCCGCCATGTGGTGAAGACCCAGAGCAGGCCGGGGGCCATGATATGGCCCACGATGAGGATGGTCAGATAGGCGGGGCCGTCATCGGCACGGTGATGGTGCAGTTCCTCGCGGCAGACCGGGCAATGGTCGCGCACCTTGAGATAGCCGCGCAGCACCGGGCCGGACCCGCATTTGGGACAGCGTCCCCGGTAGCCCCGCCAGACGGCGGGCCATGTGTCCCGCTCGGCGGCGGGGGAGGTGGGGGCGGCAACGGAAGCGGGCTCCGCTCCGTCGTGCAGAGATGTGTCGGACAGATCGGACATGGATGTTCCTCGGGCGCGAATGTCCTGAAAATGGGGCAGGAGCGGTCCGGATGAAAGGGGGCACGATGACCTTGCGTCGGGATGTCGCAAACCCGCCCCGCGGCGGCAGGCGCCGGATTTTCTGCGCGGGGCCGCGACGGAAGCGCCGGGGCGGCGCGTGTCATGTCCAGATCGACGGGGCAAGACCCGCCGAGATGACGCGACAGACAGGAGTTCGCAGCATGACCCACGTGACCCGCTTTCTGACCGGCGCCGCCATCCTTGTGATGGGGTCGGCAAGCCTTGCCGCCGCCTTTCCGGGGGACCGCCCCGAAGGCCCGCGCGACGGTGGCCCGGCGCCTGCGCCGATGATGTTCCGCATGATCGATGCGGATGGCGACGGGCAGGTGACCCGCGCCGAGATGGAGGCCGCAGGCCCCGCCGCGGCCTTTGCCGCCGCCGATGCGGATGGCAGCGGCACGCTGGAGGGCGCGGAACTGACCGCTTTCGAGGAGGCGCGGCAGGCAGAGCACGAGGCGATGCGCCTGCGGATGCGCCAGCAGCGGATGCTGGACCGGCTCGATGCCGACAAGGACGGATCGCTGAGCCTTGAGGAACTGCAGGCGCGTGGCCCGGCGGGGATGTTCGAGCGTCTGGATGCCGATAGCGACGGCACCGTGACCGGCGAGGAACTGGCCGCCGCCCGCGCGATGCGCGACCGCGACGGCGATGGCCCGCGCGGCGATGGCCCGCGCGGCGGCTGGCACGAGCACGGGCGCGAGCATGGCAAGCGCCCCGGTGGCGAGCGCTGGGACCGCTGAGCTGATCGCTGACCCCGGGATCCCTGCGGATCCCGGGGACAGCGGAGGATTGCGCGGGGCCCGGCATCGGGCTAGCGCGGGGACATGGACCGGATGCCCTACGACGCGATGACCGACACAAGCGACGAGCAGCTGCTGGCGGCCTATGCCGCAGGCGCACCCGGGGCGGCGCGGGCGCTGACCGCCCGGCTGGGGCCGCTGGCCTTTGGCCATGCCTTCCGGATGCTGCGCGACCGGGCCGAGGCGGAGGATGTGGCGCAGGAGGCGCTGCTGCGGCTGTGGCGGGCGGCGCCGGGCTGGCGCGAGGGCGAGGCCAAGGTGTCGACATGGCTTTACAAGGTGGTGTCGAATCTCTGCATCGACCGGATGCGGCGCAGGCGCGGCGGCTTTGCCGCGCTGGAGGATGTGGCGGAACCTGCCGATCCCGCGCCCTCTGCCGCCGCGCGGCTGCAGGAACGGTCGCGGGCCGAGGCGCTGGAGGGCGCGCTGGCGGCGCTGCCCGACCGGCAGAAACAGGCGGTGGTGCTGCGGCATCTGGAGGGGCTGACCAACCCCGAAATCGCCGCGATCATGGACATTGGGGTGCGTGCGGTGGAAAGTCTGACCGCGCGCGGACGCAAGGCGCTGGAGGGGCTGCTGGCGCCCCGGCGCGCGGATCTGGGGTATGAGGATGACTGACAGGCCAAGCAACGAGGAGGGCGCGCTGGCGCCATGGTTCGCGGCGGGCCGCGAGGCCGCACCGCTGCCCTCGGGCGAGTTCATGGCCCGGATGGAGGCGCTGGCGCTGGAAAGCCAGCCCGCGCCGCGTGCGGCCCCCGCCGCGCCTGCCCGGCAGAGCCGCGGGCCCGGACGGCTGCTGGCGCGGCTGCGCGCCATGGGCGGCTGGCCCGCGCTGGCGGGGCTGACCGCCGCCTGTGCCATGGGCCTCTGGATCGGCGCCGCAGCCCCCGAGGCGGCGGTGGACTGGGTGGCCACGGCCACGCAGGAGCAGGGGCTGTCCGGGCTCGATCCGGCCAGCGGGTTCGATTACGCGATGCTGGGGCTGTGATGATGGCGGAATCCGAGAAAAAGACGCGAACGCCGCTCTGGATGCGTGGGCTGCTGCTGGGCTCGCTGGCGCTGAACCTCGCGGTGGCGGGGATCGTGGCGGGGGGGCTGTGGCGGCATGGCCCCGAGCGGTTCGAGCCGCCGCGCGGGCGCGATTTTGTCACGCCCTATACCCGCGCCTTTACGCCGGAGCAGCGGCGCGAACTGGGGGCGCAGCTGCGCGCGCGGTTCGAGCGGGGCCGGGACGAGCGTCCGCCGCCCTTTGCGGATTACCGGCAGGCGCTGGATCTGCTGCGGCGCGAGCCCTTTGACCGCGCCGGGTTCGAGGCGGCGCTGGCGGCACAGGACGGGCGGGCGGCGGCGCGCCAGCAGATGGGCCAGCAGGTGCTGGCGGAGTATATGGCAGGGCTGCCGCCCGCCGCCCGCGCCGCCTATGCCGACCGGCTGCAGGAGGATCTGGACCGGCTGATCCGCCGCATCGAGAAGGCGCGGAAGTGACGGAGGGAGCGGTTGCGCCGCGCCTTCGGACGCGGCGCCCGGGACACGGGGTCGCGGGTCAGGCCCCGCGCCCCGCTGCGGCCACGCTGCCGCCGCTGCACCGGGGCGGCACCGGGGCCAGCGGCGCCATGCGGGCGCAGTTGCGCCCGGCATGTTTGGCGGCATAAAGCGCCCGGTCCGCCTGCAGCAGCAGCGCCTCCGGGCCTTCGGTGGCCTCGGGCGTGCGCAGGGCGAGCCCGATGCTGAGCGTGACCCGCACCCCCTGCGGCGCCTCCCGCAGCGCCACCGGCTGCGCCGCGACGAGGGCGCAGATCCGCTCGGCGCTGCGCCGCGCCTGATCGGCGCCGGTATCGGGCATGGCGATCAGAAACTCCTCTCCGCCGATGCGCGCCACCAGATCGGCTGCGCGCAGGTTCTGCATCAGCCGCGCGGCCACCTCGGTCAGCACCTGATCGCCTGCGGCATGGCCGTAGCTGTCATTCACCTGTTTGAAATGGTCGAGATCGGCCAGCAGCAGCGCATAGGGGCGGCGGGTTTGCACCGCGCGTTCCTCGAGCCGGGCCAGATGCGGCAGGGCGTAGCGGCGGTTGTAGAGCCCGGTCAGCGGATCGGTCACCGCCGCGCGCAGCCCGTCGCGCATGTCGGCGCGCAGCCGTTCGGCGGTGCGCTTGCGCGCCACCTGCCGGGGCAGGCGCACCGCCAGTTCCTCGGGGTCGAGCCCGTCGGCCAGAATGTCATTGGCGCCCAGATCCAGCGCGCTGGCGGCCAGATGCCGCGCCTCCGGTGCTGCGACATAGACAAGGCCCAGATGCCGGAAGCCGGGGCTGGCGCGCAGCTGTGCGAGCAGCCCCAGCCCGTCGCTTGCGCCGCCGCTGTCGGCGATGACCACCACATCGGGCTGGCCGGTCAGGCCGGTGCGGATGTCGGCGGGGCGCAGCACCCGGACCACCGCGCCCAGCCGGGTGCGCAGGCGGCAGGCCGCCTCCGCCAGCCCGCGCAGCGGCCCCATCGGCACGATCACCACCTGCGGCGGCGTCTCGAAGGCGCGCGGCGCCTCGGCCAGACCCAGCGCGCGGCGGGTGTCTTCGCGCAGGCGCAGCTCGTCCTCAGCATGGGCGTCGCGCAGCAGGCTGCGCAGCCGGGCCAGCAGCACGCTGTCATCGGCCTGCGGCCCCAGCACGTCCTCCGCCCCGGCGGCGAGGGCCGCCATGCGCGCCTGCGGGTCGGTCTGCCGCTGCAGCAGGATCAGCGGCATGTCGGCCAGACCGGCGCTGGCCTGCAGGGCGCTGCAGAACGCCTCTGCCTCCATGTCGGGCAGGTCGGCGGAGGCGATCACCAGATCGGGCCGCTCCTGCCGGATCAGGGCCAGCGCTTCGGCGCCGCTGCTTGCCTGCTGCACGTCGTAGAAGGCCGAGGTGAGTTTCACCCGCAGCACGATACGATTGGTCGGCACGCCATCGGCGATCAGGATTCGTCCGGTCATTGCAGCTGTCCAAGGCGAGCGGCGCCGCGATGCGGGACCGGGTGGTCCGGGCTTGCATCCGGCGTCCCGCTCAGTCTTTATAAAAACTGGTTAAGAAACGGTTGCGGAGTCTCCGGCCCATGTCGCTTTTGCAGGAACAGGCCGAACTGATCGGGCTTCAGGCCGTGGCGTGGCTGGCCGGGGAGGACGAGCTGCTGCCGGTCTTTCTGGGATCCACCGGCGCCTCCGAGCAGGATTTCCGCGAGGGTCTGGGTGATCCGGCCTTTCAGGGCGCGGTGCTGGATTTCCTGCTGATGAACGATGCGTGGGTGCGGCAGTTCTGCGCCGCGCAGGATCTCCCGCCCGACATGCCCTTCCGCGCGCGGCAGGCGCTGCCCGGCGGCGGCGAGGTGCACTGGACATGAGCCCCGCCATCGCGGCGGTGCTGTTCGACAAGGACGGCACGCTTTTCGATTTTGGCCGCACATGGAACGCGTGGTCGCTGCGTGCGCTGCGCGAGCTGTCGCAGGGCGATGCGCAGGTGATGGCCGCCATGGCCGAGGCGGCGCGGTTCGATCTGGTGGCGGGCCGGTTCCTGCCCGACAGCCCGATCATTGCGGGCACCAACCGCGAGGCGGCGGAATGTTTCGCCAGGGGTCTGCCCGGGGCCGATGTGGCGGCGATCGAATCCTATCTGGCGCAGGGTGCCGCAGAGGCGCCGCTGGCCGAGGCGGTGCCGCTTGATCCCTTCTTGCGCGGGCTTGCGGCGCAGGGGCTGCGGCTGGGGGTGATGACCAATGACACCGAATTTTCGGCCCGGGCGCAGCTGGGCCGGGCCGGGGTGCTGGAGCGGTTCGAGTTTGTCGCAGGCTTTGACAGCGGGTTTGGCGCCAAGCCCGCGCCCGATCCGCTGCTGGCCTTTGCTGCCCATGTCGGGCTGCGCCCCGATCAGGTGCTGATGGTGGGCGACAGCCGCCATGACCTGATCGCGGGGCGCGCGGCGGGCATGGCCACGGCGGGCGTGCTGACCGGCATGGCGCAGGCGGCGGATCTGGCGCCGCTGGCCGATGTGGTGCTGCCCGATATCGGCCATCTGCCGGGCTGGCTGGGGCTGGCGCTGCCGGTCTGACCGCCGGGATTGTCCTTAAACTTTGAGGTGTTGCGGGTTTCTTAAACCGCCCCGCGCTAAGGTCTGTCCGGAATCGCGGACGGAATGGGCAGATGCACGGGCTGATCGCAAGGACATTTCAGTGCTTCCTGCAGGACACCTATGGACAGGCGGTCTGGGAGGAGATTGCCACCGCCGCCCGGGTCGATCCGCCGGGATTCGAGGCGATGCTGGATTACGCCCCCGACCGGGTGGAGGCGGTGCTGGTGGCGGCGACAGAGCGGCTGCACCGCCCGCGCGAGACGATTCTGGAGGATGTGGGCACCTATCTGATCACCCATCCCAACAATGAAAGCCTGCGCCGCCTGATGCGCTATGGCGGGGTGGATTTTATCGACTTCCTGCATTCGCTGGAGGATCTGCCGGGCCGTGCCCGGCTGGCGGTGGCCGATCTGGTCCTGCCCGATCTGGAGCTGCGCGATGACATGACCGGGCAGTTCCTGCTGCTCTGCCATGGCTCCGGGGCGGGGCTGCGCGGCTTCGGGCAGGTGCTGGTGGGGGTGCTGCGCGCCATGGCCGACGATTACGGCGCGCTGGTCATCCTTGACCATCGCGGGCGGCGCTGCGGCACCGAGGTGATCGACATCACCGTGGTGGAGGCGGATTTTTCCGAAGGGCGCGATTTTGATCTGGGTGCGGCGCTGCCCCTGCGCGAGGGATATGGCGGATGACCCTGCCGCAAAGCAGCCTCGACCTGCTCTGCCCGCTGCATGCGCGGCTGGATGCGGCGGGGCGGCTGGCGGCGGCGGGGCCGACGCTGACCAAGCTGCTGGGCGGGGATGCGGCGCTGGGCGCGCCCTTCGCCACGGTGTTCGACATCTACCGCCCGCGCGAGGTCCAGACGCCGGAGGCGCTGCAGGATCTGGCCGGGCGCAAGCTGCAGCTGCGCCTGCGCCATGCCACACAGACGGCGCTGCGCGGCGTGGCGGTGCCGGACGGGCAGGGCGGGCTGGTGCTGAACCTGTCCTTCGGCATCGGCGTGGTGGAGGCGGTGCGCAGCCACGCGCTGACCAGCACCGATTTTGCGGCCACCGATCTCGCCATCGACATGCTCTATCTGGTGGAGGCGAAATCGGCGGCCATGGCCGCCTCGCGCACGCTGAACCGGCGGCTGCAGGGGGCGATGCTGGCCGCCGAACAGCGCGCCTATACCGATCCGCTGACCGGGCTGCGCAACCGCCGCGCGGTGGCGCATGTGCTGGGCGGGCTGCTGCGGCAGGAAAGCGCCTTCGCGCTGATGCATCTGGATCTGGATTACTTCAAGCAGGTGAACGATTCGCACGGCCATGGCGCGGGCGACCGGGTGCTGCAGGTGGTGGCGCGGGTCATGCTGGATCTCACCCGGCGCGATGACACGGTGGCGCGAATCGGCGGCGATGAATTTGTGCTGATTCTGGCCGGGCTTACCGGGCGCAAGCGGCTGGCGCATCTGGCCAGCCGCCTGATTCGCCGAATCGAGGAGCCGATTCCCGTCGGCGACACGCTGGCCCGGGTCTCTGCCAGCATCGGCATCGCCTGTCATGACGGCGGCGGCGGGCTGACGGCGGCGCAGGTGCTGCATGCTTCCGATCTGGCGCTTTATGCGGCCAAGCGCGCGGGGCGCGCGCAATATGCCTTTCTGCCTGTGGCAGAGGGGCGGACCGAAGCGCAGGAGGTGCTGCGCGATGGCTAGCGCGGGGACGGCAGGGCTGCGAAATTTCTGTCATATTTTTTCCGAGAAGGGGTTGATCCCGTCCGGAGGCTGGCGTAAATCCCGCTCCACAGTTGGGGCGTGGCCAAGTGGTAAGGCATCGGTTTTTGGTACCGTGTACCGTAGGTTCGAATCCTACCGCCCCAGCCAATTTTCTAGCAAGACACTGAAATGCTTGAAGGTTCTGGCGTCCGCCGGGACCGGTCGCGTCAGGCTTCGCCGCGCTGCGGGCGGGCTTCTGTGCCTGATCCGCGGGGTCTGGCCCTGCTGCGCGCGGCAGGGCGCGGGGTCTGCCGCATCCGCTCCGCCCGCGCAGCAAAAAGCCCCCGCGCGGCGATGCGCGGGGGCTCGGTCTGGTGGCGGGGCTTTGGCGCCGCAAGGGCGCGGCGCCCGGCCCGGATCACTTCATGCCAAGCTGCAGGCGCAGGGTTTCGGCCAGATCGGTGATCGTCGGCTCCACTTCGGCGCCCTCGGTCACCTCGACCAGCGCTGCCGCGATCAGGTCGGTGACGGCCACGCCCTCGGCGCCGGGGAAGGCGTACCAAGGCCCGGCATGGTCGGCGACCTGCGCATGGGCGGTGCGGGCATTGGCGTTTTCGGCATAGTAGCTGCCCAGATAGGCCGAATCGTCCAGCACCAGCTTGTTGGCGGGGGCATAGCCGGTATTTTCCACGATGATCTTCTGCCCCTCGGGCCCGGTGACAAAGGCGATGTAATCCCACGCCGCCTGCTGCTTGGCGGGATCCTCGGTCAGCATCACGATGGCATTGCCGCCGGTGGGGAAATAGACGTTCTCCTCTGCCGCCACGGGCAGGGGTTTCACCGTGACGTCAAAGCTGTCGCCCGCGCCTTCGGTGAAGCGGGTCAGCAGCGACGAGCTTTCGAACATGATCCCCAGCGTCCCCGCCGGAAAGGCCTGCCGCGCGTCGTTTTCCGACATGGAGGACATGCCTGCCTCGGTGGCGAAGCGCTGGTAAAGACCTGCCGCTGCCAGCCCCGCCGCGTCGTCGAAGGTGATGTCGGATTCGTCCTCGGTCATCGGGCGCCCGCCATGCGAGCCCAGAAGCGACTGGAACCGCCAGTCATGGCGCGCGATCCAGACGCCTTCGGTGGTGTCCGACAGCGCGTCGATCATGGCGGCAAGCTCGATCACCCCGTCAAAGCTGGTGGGGAAGTCCTCCATCGACCCGCCCGCCTGTTCGACCAGAACCGGGTTCACATACATCACCAGCGTCGAGGCGGAGGTCCCGAGCCCCCATTGCGTGTCCTCGAACCGGCCCAGCGACAGCAGCGCGGGCGTGTAGCCCGCCGCTTGCGGATCGGCGGGCAGGAACGGGTCGAGCGGCTGCAGCACGCCCCGGTCTTCCAGCACGCGCCACAGGTTCAGCCCCACATAGGCGACATCCGGTGCGGTGCCCGCCACATGTTCGCGCAGCAGCCGCTGGGCGCCGTCCTCGTAGCCCTCGGCGGGACCGTCCAGCGTCAGCGTGACCTCGGGATGGGCGGCCATGAAGGCGGCGGTCAGCTTGTCCTGGGTTTCGGTCCAGATGGTGGGGATGGCGTAATGCACGCGCAGTTCGGTTTCGGCCAGCGCCGCGCTGGCGGACAGGGCCAGACCTGCGGACAGGATCAGGTGTTTCATGACATTCCTCGGAAGGTTGCGGGAGATAGGAAAGGGGGGTGGGGACGGGCCTTTGGCCTCTTCTGCTCGGGTCTCATCGTTTCAGCCCCGTGCTGGCCAGCCCTTGGGTGAAGCGCCGCTGCGCCAGCAGGAAGGCCAGCACCAGCGGTGCGGTGACCAGCGTGGCCCCGGCCATCAGCGGGCCGGGTTCGTCGCCGCTTTCGGCATCGCGGAAGTAAAGGATGCCGCGCGGCGGGGTGGCGAGATCGGGATCGGTGACGGCGATCATCGGCCAGAACAGGTCGTTCCAGTGCGCGGTGACCGAAAAGATCGCAAAGGCGATCACGGTGGGCAGGGCCAGCGGGAAGGCCACGCGCCAAGCAATCGCCAGTTCGGACATGCCATCGACCCGGCCCGCATCGATCAGCTCGGCGGGGATCTGGGCAAAGGCCTGCCGCAGCAGGAACAGCCCGAAAGCGGTGGCGGCAAAGGGCAGGATCAGCGCCGTGTAGCTGTCCAGCATCTGCAGCCGCGCCATGCCCAGAAAGATCGGCAGTGCCGTGACATGGAAGGGCACCAGCAGGGCCGCCACCACCGCCCCGAACAGCAGCCCGCGCCCCGGAAAGCGGCGATGCGCCAGCGCATAGGCGCAGGGCACGCTCAGCACCAGCTGCAGGATCAGGATGCCCCCGGTGACCAGCACGCCGTTCAGCAGGTAGCGCGGAATGGCGGTTTCGGTCAGCGCGCGGCGGTAATTCTCCAGCGTGGGGTTCTGCGGCAGCAGGCTGACATGGGGGGTGAAGATCTCGGCATGCGGTTTCAGCGAGACCGAGACCATCCAGACGAAGGGCAGCAGCACCAGCACCGCGCCAAGCGCCAGCAGGCCGAAGCCAAGGATCAGACCCGGTCTCATCGGTAATGCACCCGGCGTTCGACCAGCAGCATCTGCAGCGCGGTCAGCGCCAGCAGCGCCAGAAAGAACACCACCGTGATGGCCGCCGCGTAGCCTGCCTTGAAATAGACGAACCCCTCGCGATAGAGCGCGTAGACGATGGTGTCGGAAGCGAAGGCGGGGCCGCCTGCCGTCATCGTGGCCACGGTTTCAAAGACGCGGAAGGCGCTGGCGGCGGTGACGATCATCACAAAGAGCGTGGTCGGCCCCAGCATCGGCCATGTCACCGACCAGAACCGGGTCCAGCCGCGGTCTGCGCCGTCAACGGCTGCGGCATCGTAAAGCGTGGAGGGAATGGCGGCGAGCCCGGCCAGAAACAGCACCATGTTGTAGCCGGTGCTCTGCCAGATGCCGATGCCCGCCAGCGTGTAAAGCACCAGCCCGCGGTCCGACAGCCATTGCTGCCCGGGCAGGTTCAGCGCCTGCAGCCATGTGTTGGCAAGCCCCAGCGAGGGATGCAGCAGCATCTGCCAGCTGACCGCCATGGCCACCAGCGTTGCCGCGACCGGCAGGAAATACACCGCCCGCAGCAGCGCCGACAGGCGGGGCAGGCGGGTGGCCATGCCATGCAGCCCCAGCGCCACCAGCAGTCCCAGCCCGACCGAGCCGGGGATGACGATGGCGGCATAGGTCAGCGTGTTCAGCAGCGCGTTGCGCCCCAGCCGCGACCCGAAGAGCTGGGCGAAATTGGCGCCGCCCACCCAGTCGGCCTGCGCTGCCCCCACCTGATAGTCGGTGAAGGCCAGCCCGAAGACCACGCCCACGGGCAGGAAGATGAACAGCACCACGGCCAGCGCGGCGGGTCCGACCAGCAGCAGGTCGGTCAGCGCGGCGCGGATCATGACAGCACCTGCTGGCGCAGGCCGCAGGCATCAAAGCCATGCAGCGCCTCGGGCGGGGCGGTCAGCCGCACGCTGTCGCCCGGCTGCGGCAGTGCCGCCCCGCCGCGCAGCACCATGCGCAGCGCGGTGCCACGGTCGTCCTGCAGGCTGAGGATGGTTTCTTCGCCATGAAAGGCGCGGGAGCGGACCACGGCCTGCAGCGGGCCATCCGCCTGCAGCCGCAGATCCTCGGGGCGCACGCCCAGATCCAGCCCCTTGCCCGCCGGGTGCAGGGCGGCAGCAGGGCCTTGGGGCAGGATGTTCATGCGGTGATGGCCGATGAATTCGGCCACGGCGCGCGTGGCGGGGGCGTGAAACAGCTGCTGCGGCGTGGCAACCTGTTCGATGCGCCCGGCGATCATCACCGCCACCCGGTCGGCCATGGACAGCGCGTCGGACTGGTCATGCGTGACGATCAGGAAGGCATGGCCGGTGTCGCGGTGCAGGGCGCGCAATTCGTCGCGGGTGTCGGCGCGCAGCTGCGTGTCGAGATTGGACAGCGGCTCGTCCAGCAGGAAGGCCGCCGGTTTGCGCACCAAGGCCCGCGCCAGCGCTACGCGCTGCTGCTGGCCCCCCGACAGCTGGCCGGGCTTGCGCGCCAGCAGCGGCTCCAGCCGCAGCATGGCGGCGACGCGGCGCACCTGCGCGTCGATGTCCTCGCGGGTGCGGCGCACCGCGCCACTGAACCGCGCCGCGCCGGGCAGCCGTCCGGCCACCGACAGATGGCGCAGCCGCAGCGGCATGGCGATGTTCTGATAGACGCTCAGATGCGGATAAAGCGCATAGGACTGGAACATCAGCGCGATGTTGCGGGCGGCGGCGCTGTCGCGGGTCACGCAGCGGCCCTGCATCAGCACCTGTCCTTCGCTGGGCCGGTCCAGCCCGGCAAGGATGCGCAGCGTGGTGGACTTGCCACAGCCGGAGGCCCCCAGCAGCGCCACGAATTCGCCCTGACCCAGCGCCAGCGACACGTCGGTGATTGCGGTCGTGTCGCCGAAGCGCTTGGTCACGCCGTCCAGCGCAAGGGCGGCGGTCATGTCCGCACCATGTAAGATATGTTACACATGATCCGGGCTCCGCGCCTGATCCAGCAGAGCGGCCAGCGTCAGATCCACCGCCTCCGCCACGGTGCGGGCGGGGCGCACGCCGTCGATCTGCGGCGCATCCTCCAGCGTGATCACCGGCTTGTCGAAATGCAGCCCATAGGCGACCTCGCTCAGCGTGCCATAGGATCCGCCGATGGCGACCAGCACCCGCGCGGCGCGGGCAATGACCATATTGCGCCCCTCGCTAAGCCCGGTGGGCAGGGCGATGCTGACAAAGGGATTGGCCTCGGCGGGGTCGGTGCCGGGCAGGATCCCGATCATCAGCCCGCCCGCAGCCTGACAGCCCTTGCTGGCTGCCGCCATGACACCGGTTTTTCCGCCACAGATCAGCGTGATGCCATAGCTGCCAAGCGCGCGGCCCACCGCCTCGGCGGCCTGTTCCTGTGCGGGGGTTGCGGCGCGCGGGCCGATGACCGCCACCACCAGATGCCGCAGCGATGCCTGCTGCGCCAGCGCGGCAAACGCCTCGGTCAGCGATACGCTGCGGCCCGGGGTCGCGGGTGCGGGCTGGCGCTGCCATGCTGCGGGGGTGATCCGGTGCCCGCCAAAGCACAGGCTGCCATCCTCTAGGATCCGGGTGTCTTGGGTGATTGTCATTCGTCTTCCACCGTGTAAGTTATCTTCCATATGTCAGGGGAGTGACACAGAAATATGACACTGCATCGCAAGGACGCCCTGCGCAGCGACCGCCAGACCGTGATCCTCGAACAGGTGGCGGAGACCGGCTATGTCACGATCGAGGCGCTGGCCGCGCGCTTTGGCGTGTCCACGCAGACCGTGCGCCGCGACATCATCGCGCTGGCCGAGAGCGGGCGGCTGCAGCGCTTTCACGGCGGGGCGGGACCGGTCGGCGCCACCGAGGCGGCGCGGCTCGACCATGGCGCCAAGCGCGAGATCGGGCGGCCGGAAAAGGCGATCGTCGGGCGGCGCGCCGCCGCCATGGTGCCCGACGGGGCGGCGGTCTTTCTGGACGTGGGCACCACCATCGAGGCCTGCGCCCGCGAACTGGCCCGGCGGCAGGGATTCGTGGTCTTCACCAATTCCATGCGCGCGGCGATGGAATTCGACCCGGCCCTGCACGAGGTGCATGTGCTGGGCGGTCGGATGGCGGGGCGCGACGGCTCGCTGGTGGGCGAAGGCGTGGTGGAGATGCTGCGCAACGTGCGTCTGGACGTGGCGCTGATCGCCTGTTCGGCGGTGGAGGAGGGCGGTCAGGTGATGGATTTCGACCTGTCGAAGATCGCCGTCAAGCGCGCCGCCATGGCCGCCTCGAACCGGTCGCTGCTGCTGGCCACGCGCAGCAAGTTCGGGCGCCGCGCGCTGGGCACCATCGGCCCGGTCGACCGGTTCGACGCGCTGGTGACGGAAGACTAGGCGCGGGGATCAGGGTTCGCGGATCGCCTCGTCGCTGTAGCGGTAGAGCGGGGACAGCAGGAAATCGATGATGCGGCGGCGCCCGGTCTTGAGTTCCACCGTGACGGCCATGCCGGGGGCCAGCGCCACGTCGCGGCCCTCGGCATGGATCGTCGTGCTGTCGAGCCGGATGCGCGCGTCATAGACCAGCCCCACGCCCTCCTGTTCGATGGCATCCTGCGAGATCGACACAAGCCTGCCGTGCAGCGTGCCGTAGCGCGTGAAATTATAGGCCTCCAGCTTCACCTCCACGGGCAGACCTTCGCGGAGGCGGCCCATGTCCTTGTTCTGCAGCGTCGCGCGAATTTCCAGCGGTGCATTGTCGGGCACGATGACCATGATCGGGCGCGCGGGTTCGACCACGCCGCCTTCGGTATGGATGGCCAGCTGCTGCACGGTGCCGGTGACGGGGGCGCGCAGGATCTGCCGCTCCATCCGGGTCTGCGCCCGGTGCAGCGCAAGACTGATCTGTGCCAGCGCGGTTTCCGCCTCGTTCAGCGCGGCATAGGCCAGCCGCAGCCTGTCGGCCAGCAGATAGGCCAGCTCGCGCTCGATGGCGACCAGCGCGGTATCGGCCTCGGCCAGCCGGTTGCGCTGGATGTCCAGATCATGCGTGGCCTCGATCATGCTGGCCTGCACCTGCTGCATCTGCGGTTTCGAGGTCAGGCCCTTGTCAAACAAAGTGCCGGTCGACGCCTCGCGGTCGCGCAGGATCGGCAGGATTTCTTCGCTTTTGGCCAATTCCGCCATGGCGGAGGCGCGGGCCGACAGGCGGCGGCTGCGCTCGGCCTCGATGCTGGCGCGTTCGGCCTCGAAGGCGGTGATGTCGCTGCGCAGCTGGGTTTCGTGGATGCGCCGCAGCGTGGCCGACGCGCCGGTGCCGCTGCCGTCGAAGGGCTGCGGATCGCCCAGAAGCACCGCGATATAGGCGGAGAGCCGCGCGGCTTCGAGCGCCTGTTCGACGTGCTGCTGGCGCAGCTGGTCCAGATCGACTTCGGCCTCGGTCGGGTCCAGTTCCACAAGGATCTGTCCTGCCGTGACCTTCTGCCCGTCGCTGACATGGATGGCCCGCACCGTGCCCAGTTCCAGCGGCTGGATCAGCTTGCTGCCGCCCACCGGCACCGTGCGCCCGGGGGCCACCGCCACCACATCGACCTTGCCGATCACCGCCCAGCAGATGGCCGCAACAAACATCGCGGCAAGGATCAGCGCCAGCGCCCGCCCCGCCGGATTGGCCGGGGTTTCAAGGATTTCGAGGGCCGCAGGCAGAAACTCGCGCGCCTCGCCTGCGGGGGAGGGGGGCTTTGCCGTCAGGGCGCCGGTCATCGGGGAGATCTTGCCAGGAAGGGTCATGGGGTCACGCTGCGCTGACGGTTTCGCCGGACTGGATCCGCCACAGCCGGGCATAGGCCCCGCCGCTGCGGATCAGCTCGTCATGGGGGCCATCCTCGACCACGGCGCCGCCCTGCAGGGTGATGATCCGGTCGGCATGGCGCACGGTGGACAGCCGGTGCGCGATGATCAGCACGGTGCGGCCTTCGCAGATCTTGCGCATGTTCTGCTGGATGATCCGCTCGGATTCGTAATCCAGCGCCGAGGTCGCCTCGTCAAAGATCAGGATGCGCGGATTGCGCACCAGCGCCCGCGCGATGGCAAGCCGCTGCCGCTGGCCGCCCGACAGGTTGGAGCCGCGTTCGCCCACCAGCGTGTCATACCCTTCGGGCAGTTCCGAGATGAACTCCTCGGCCCCGGCCATGCGCACCGCCGCCACCACCCGGTCGAAGGGCATGCCCGGATCGCTGAGCGCGATGTTTTCCCGCACCGACCGGTTGAACAGCAGGTTTTCCTGAAGCACCACGCCGACCTGCTGGCGCAGCCAGCCCGGATCGACGGTGGCAAGGTCGATGCCATCCACAAGCACCCGTCCGGCGGCGGGCACGTACATGCGCTGCACCAGCTTGGCCAGCGTGGATTTGCCCGATCCCGAGGGCCCGACCACCCCCACCACCTGACCCGGCGCAATATCGAGATCGATGCCTGTCAGCACGTCGCGCAGATCGGGGCGGTAACGGAACCGCACCTGATCGAAGCGGATGCGGCCTTCGACCCGTTTCAGCGTGGCGCGGTTGGGGTTGTATTGCGGTTCGGTCGGGGTGTTGAGGATGTCGCCCAGCCGTTGCACCGACAGACGCGCCTGCTGGAAATCGTTCCACAGCTGCGCCAGCCGCAGGATCGGCCCGGTGACGCGCCCGGCCAGCATGTTGAAAGCCACAAGCTGTCCCACGGTCATCGCCCCGCCCACCACCGCCAGCGCGCCGAAATAGAGCGTCAGCGCGGTGGTGATCTTGCTGATGAGCTGCGTTGACTGGCCCGCGATATTGCCAAGGTTGGCGGTGCGGAACGACGCGCCCACATAGCCCGCCAGCTGCTCTTCCCAGCGGCGCTGCGACTGCGGCTCCACCGCCAGCGCCTTCATCGTTTCCATGCCGGTGACGCTTTCGACCAGAAACGCCTGATTGCGGGCGCCGTGTTCGAATTTCTCGTCAAGCCGCGCGCGCAGGATCGGGGTCACCACCAGCGCCAGCACCACATAGAACGGGATCGACCCCAGCACGATCAGGGTCAGCATCGGGCTGAAATACCACATGACCGCGAAGAACACGCCGGTGAACACCACATCCAGCAGCAGGGTCAGCGTGGATCCGGTGATGAAATCGCGGATGTTTTCCAGCTCGCGCACGCGGGCGACCGACTGGCCCACCTGCCGGGATTCGAAATAGGCCAGCGGCAGCGCCAGCAGGTGCCGGTAAAGCTTGGCCCCCAGTTCCACGTCGATGCGGTTGGTGGTGTGAGAAAAGATGTAGGTCCGCAGCCCGCCCAGCACCACCTCGAACACCGACACGACGATCAGCGCAAAGACCAGCACGTCCAGCGTGGTCATGCCGCGATGCACCAGCACCTTGTCGATGATGACCTGAAAGAACAGCGGCGTGACCAGCGCCGCAAGCTGCAGGAAGAACGACGCGATCAGCACCTCTATGAACAGGCGGCGGTATTTCAGGATGGCGGGGATGAACCACGAGATATCGAATTTCGACCCCTTGCCGCCCAGCGTCGCGCGGCGGGTCACAAGGATCACCCGCCCGGTCCAGTTGGCGCGGAACTCTGCCGTGCCTTGGGTGGTCACCTGTCCGCTGCGCGCGTCCAGCAGCAGCAGCGCCCCGTCGCGGACACCCCCCAGCACCATAAAATCGCCCGAGGTCATTTCCACGATGGCGGGGGTGGGCAGGCGGGCAAGCTCGTCCGCGTTGCTGCGCAGCAGGCGGCCCTTCAGGTCCAGCCGCTTGATCGCCCGCACCATGGCCTCGGCAGAGATGGGGCGGCCCGGTTCGGCATATTGATGGCGCAGCTGCTGGTCATCCGCCGGAAGCCCCAGCATCTGCAACAGCCGCACGAGGCAGATCAGTCCGGTATCCGGCCCGGTGTCGCGGGGGTCATCGGCATCGGGCGCCGCGTCGATCCACTGTGCCGATCCTTGAGGCGTGGTCCTGCGCATGTCGGGTCTCCTGTCGGGGCGGATCTTTTGCTGGCCGTATCCTGTATACAGGAATGCATCGCGAAGGTCACAAGGTCATGTCAATCGCGGGTGGGGCGGTCGGAAAACACGTGGGGGCGCCACTTTGCCGGGCAGGCGGCGCCCCTGTGCCGGTTCCGTCAGCCGGAACCGGCAGGGCCGCAGGTCAGGTCGCGGGCCGCCATGCGGCGGCCAGCGCCGTCTGCAACCCGGTATCGGCCAGCATCGCGGTGTGGCGGTCCGCAAGCATCCCGCCATCCGAGGACCACGAGGCCATGGCCTGCACCAGCTGCTGCGTGGCGCTTTCCTGCATGACCTGATCGCCGACGATGAACTTGTCCATGCGGGTGGCGGCGCTGTCTTCAAGGGCGAACCAGTTGCTGATCTGATGCGTGCTCAGCACGCTGCCATCATCCCCCAGCACCTCCAGCAGCAGGTGATCGCCGTTCTGGCTGAACCAGATGTCCTGCAGCGACACGGTCTCGTCCGCCGCGCCGATCTGCAGCACATCGACCGACTCCGCGTCCATGGTGGTCAGCGCGTCCGGGCCCGCCCCGATGTCGAAACCGGGCTGCTCGATCACCGAGCTGCCAGAGCCCGCGCGCACCTGATAGGTGTCGCTGCCCGCGCCCCCCACCAGCAGGTTGTGACCCTCGCCGCCGCTGAGCGTGTCATCTCCGGCGCCGCCGAACAGCGCATCGTCCCCGGCGCCGCCATCCAGCATGTCGTCGCCCCCCCGGCCACTGAGCGTGTCATCGCCAGCTCCGCCGATCAGCATGTTGGACCCGGCGCCCCCGGCAAGCTCGTCATCCTGACCGGTGCCCAGCACGTCCTCGATGCCGGACAGGCTGTCGGTGACGCCATCCAGAGTGGCTGTCCCTGCGGCAAGATCCAGCCGCAGGCCAGCCGAGGCCGCTTCGCCGCTGTAATCGACCAGATCGAAGCCCGCACCGCCGATCAGCGTGTCGCTGCCCGCGCCGCCCGAAAGCTGGTCGTCGCCCGCGCCGCCGGTCAGCAGGTCATTCCCCGCGCCCCCCGACAGGGTGGCAGCGGTGTCGCCTGCGGTCATCTGATCGTCAAAGCCGGTGCCGGTGACGGTGGTGATGTCGGTCAGGCTGTCCGACAGGCCGGTGCTATGGGCGGTGCCCTGCGCCAGATCGACCACCACAGCCGCTGTCAGCCTGTCATAGCTGACCCCGTCATTGTCGCCCAGATTGCCGATCAGCCGGTTGATGCCCAGCCCGCCAAAAAACAGCTCGGTCACTTCGGCCCTGCCGCGCAGCGTGTCGTCAAAGGCGCTGCCGATGATCTGTTCCATCTCGAAGATCCCGCCTTCGGTGCCGGTCTGGCCGACCGTGAAGCTGTCCTGCCCCAGATCGACGGAGACGCCTGCCGTTGCGGCAGAAAAATCCGCCGTGTCGGTGCCGTCGCCGCCCCGGATCGTGTCCCCTGCCAGATCGCCGCTGAAGAGATCGTCGCCCCCGCCGCCTTCCATCTGGTTGAGCGCCGCGCCGCTGGCCAGACTGTCGTCGTGATGGCTGCCGATGACGTTTTCGATGCTGATGAAGCTGACGTCGGTATCGCCCACGGTCAGCCTGTCCTGTCCCATGTCCACCACGACGCCACGGCTCGCGCCCGAAGCGTCAAGCCAGTCCGACCCTTCGCCGCCGTCCAGTTCGCTCTCGGTCACCACCCCCGGAAGGTTGTTGGTGATGAAGTCGCCCACCGCGATGGTGTCCTCTCCGGCGCCGCCATAGACAAAGGCGGTGCCCGCGCCCGGATCCAGCAGGTCGTTGCCGTCATGGCCCATCAGCACATCGGCGCCGCCATTGCCGAACAGGCTGTCATTGCCCGCGCTGCCGTGCATCACGTCAAGATGATCGGTGCCGGAGACCATCTCGAACCCGGTGATCTGGTCGGTATAGGTCACGCCACCGGTCTGAAAGCTGACCGTGCCTGCCGCCAGATCGACGGTGACACCCGAGGTCAGCGTCAGGTATTCCAGCAGGTCGGCCTCGCCTTCGCCGCCATCCAGAACGTCATTGCCCAGACCGCCAAGCACGATGTCATTGCCGGCACCACCCCGCAGCGTGTCGTTGCCCGCCCCGCCTTCCAGCGTGTCGTCAAGTCCGGTGCCCTCGATCAGATCGGAGGTCACGCCGCCCGCAAGATAAAGCCCGCGGGCCTGCGCGATCTTGTAATCGGACAGGTCCGACCCGGTCCTGACCTTCCCGTCCGCAGCCCAGCCCTGCGCCGCGTCGTCATACTGCGCCTGCCAGAGGTCCGCCCAGATCTCGCTTTCGGTCCGGGTCTGCCCCGGTTCGTCCCGTGCCGCAGCATAGGCCGACAGCAGTGCCTTGATCCCGTCGCGGGTCAGGTAGGTGTAGTCCGTGAAGGTATGTTCGGACCACGTATGCACCGCCTGAATGTCCTTGCCCGCAGCCTCTGCCGCAGCGGCGGCTGCCGCCTTTTCGGCGTTGTGTTCGGATTTCCAATCGTCAAGGAAGGTCGCGCCCTTGGTGCTGTCGCTCCAGACCGACAGCACCACCTGCGCGGCATTGGCGGTCCTGCTGTTGAAATAGTCCTTCACCCGGACAGAATTCATCGCGTCGGTGTCGTTGTCGGGATCGTCATCCAGCAGCGCCGTGGCATCCAGCGGGGCAGGGGCATCGCGATAGACCACCGGATCGGGCGCGTAGATCAGCAGATCGTCGCCGTCGCGGCGGAAGATCACCGGGGCGTCGCGCAGATCGGCACTGTAATCGCCCAGACCCAGCTTTTCGCCGATGATGATCTTGTCCTCTGTCTCGTCGCCAAAGCCCAGCTTTTCGCCCCCCGCGTCAAGGATCACGCCGTCTTTCAGGCCAAAGCCCATGACATACAGATCCCTGTCCTTGGCGCCGCCTGCGCCGCCAAAGGCCACCACGTTGCGGCCCCGCATCACGATGGTATCGTCCCGCGCGACGATGCCGTGATCCTGCAGCGCGCGCCACGCCTCGCCAAAAGAGGAGGGGTCAAGTTCGGCCTGACGCTGCAGTTCTTCGGTGCCCGCGCTGCTGTCGCCGATCAGTTCGCCCTGATCGGAATCGCGCGAGAACATCAGCAGATCCTCGCCCTCGCTGCCCCGGAAGGTGTCGCCTTTGCTCATCGCCTCGATATAGACCTTGGCGCCGGGTGACAGGGTGACGCTGGCCGCGCCGATATTGTGCACCAGCGCGCGGCTGCTGCTGCCGCCAAGGATGTAATAGTTGTTTTCGCCACCCACGGCAAAAACCACATCGCTGCCCGCAAGGTAGATGGAATTCTTGGCGCCATAGACCATCAGCAGGTTATAGCCCGATCCGGCGCGGGCCTTGGATTTGTTGCCCGCCACGATGATCGTGTCATTGCCATCGCCCAGACGGATGTCATTGCGGTCGCCAAAGCCGAAGACCGTGTTGTGACCCTGACTGTCATGGATGACGTTATAGGCGCCCAGACCGAACATGTAATCATCCCCGGCATTGCCGTTGAGATAGCCGTATTTGCCGATCGACAGCATGAAATCGTTGCCATAGCCGCCGAAATTATGGCCGACCTCGCCCAGCGTCACCATGATGTCGTCCCCATGGCCGCCGAACTGCATGTTGCCGCCGCCTATGGCCAGCAGCACGTCGCCGTCACCTTTCAGGATTTCCATCTTTTCGGTCATGTTCAGCAGGCTGTCGAGCGGACCGCCTTCGCCCACGGCCACCACATCGGTGAAATTGACGATGGTCTGGTAAAGCGATTCCATGTTGGGAATGCCGGGGATCACCGGAAAGCCCGAGGCGCCGAAATGCATGTCTCCGACGCTGCCATCACCTTCGCTGTCGGTGTTGAGCATGAAGTCCTCAAGTGCGGCCATGGGATCGGTTTCTTCGGAGACCTCTTCGGTTTCGCCCGGGGTTTCGAAAAACTCCGTATCCTCCTGAAAGGCGTCGGGCATGAAGCCGGTCAGCATGGTGCCCGCCATCTGGAACGTGTCGGTCCCGGTCAGCATGTTGAGCCCCTGCGCGCCGCCGCCGCCCAACAGGCCGCCAAACAGGCTGGAGGGCACGGTCAGGTCGATCCAGAGGGCATTGGCCAGCTGTCCCGCCACGGCATTGCCATCGGTGCCATAGCCGACGATCGCGCCCTTCGAGTCATAGCCAAGGTTGAACATCTCGCCGATGGTGAAATAGGGCACCGTTACCCCGATATCGCCAAAGTTCTGGAACCATTCGACAAATTCGATGGTGCGCTGGGTGGATGTCCAGCGTTTCTGGGTGGTGGCGGCCTTGTTGAAGCGCTCGTTGGACTGATCGTTAACGATCCCGTCCAGGTCCTTGTCATGCGGCTTGTTGACATACATCGCGATGATTTCGTTCAGCGACAGGGCCTGCGCATTGGCCGGGAAAAATGCCGTGACGGCAAAATCCACGAAGAACGACGAGGCATTGTCGCCAAAGACAAGGTTGCCTGATCCGTAAGTGACCACCACATCGGCGCCCGCACCGGCATTGATGATGTTGCCGCCCTTCTTGAAGCCGTCGGTATAGGCGCCGGTGATGGTGTTCATGGCCTGCCGGATCTCGTAGCCATCCTGATAGGTCTGGGCATTGCGCGTCAGGGGCTTGGTGCTGTCCGCCTTCTGGTCCGCCTCCCGCTTTTGGCGGATCTCATAGCGTGTCATATGCGGCTCGGGCTCGGACGCGGACTTGTTGCTCGTGAACGGGCTGGTGAGGCCGGAGGCCATGCCGCTCAGCGCGCTATACAGCGCGGAGGGGATCTTGGTGATCTGCGACTGGCCGGTGCGTTTGGCGAACTGGCTGGTGTTCTGGCCGGGTTTGTCGCCGAAATTCGCCAGCCCGGGAAAGGAGACGCCCAGCACCGCCAGCGACGCAAAACTGCCGAACGAGGATGCGGCATTTCGGTCCCAGCTTTGCTTGCTGCTGACCGGACCGCCGGTCTTGCCCATATCGGTCAGATAGGTGAGCTGCGTCTTGCCGAAGTCGGTGACAGCGGCCATCGACCCGCTGAGTTTTTGTGAAAACTTCGCCTGATCGGCATCGGTCTTGTCCTTGCTCTCCCAGGAATGGCCGACATTGAACAGCAGGTCGTTGGAATAGCCGTAGTCGATAACGACGTTGTTCTGTCCGACCGTGGCTTTCATCCCGTCCAGCTTGGCCGGCAGCCATGGCAGTTTCATGTTGTTGTCGTCGTCGCCGTCGATGGTGCTGCCGATACGCACCATAAGGTTGTGCTTGCCATAGCTGAAGCCCAGCTCTGACCCGTTGCCGATGGTCACGCCCAGATTGTTGTCGCCGAACATCGCACGGGTGCTTGACCCGTCGCCGACCTTGATGCTGGCATTGAACGAGCCCTTGAACAGCGACAGGGCATCGCGGCCCCGGCTGGTCTGCAGCTCGCCCGCCGCGTTGGTCCTGATCTGGCCAAGCGGGGTGCCCGCGACAAAGACCCGGTCATCGCTGATATCCACCGAGATATTGGCATTGCCCACCGCCGCATGGACAAAATCGAAGCCCAGCCCGTGATCGGGGCCGGAGTCCCGGTAATTCTGCTCTGACGTGGAAGCGCTGTCGATGCTGTCGACGTAATTCGCCACCACGTTCAGGCTGCCCGTTTGCGCCACCACGGTGCGCCCGTCGCCGATCCGCAGGAAGATGTTGGCGGAACTGTCGAAGGACATGATCGACAGCAGATCCGACAGCGCCGACTGGCTGCCGGTCTGCGCCGCGCCCGCCTGCAATTCGCGGCCCGCATCGCCTTCGGTGAGGCTGGTCTTGCTGCCCTTCGGCTTGTCCAGAAGCGACAGGCCGATCTGCGTGAAGAACACGTCGCCATCGCCGAACTTGGCGCCGATATTGACCGACAACTGGTTGGCCGCCTGAGTGTACATGGTGGAGAGCGACGGCGCCTTGGTCGCCTGTGTCGTGATTTTCTGCGCCGTGTCGCCGATCACGTCCGCCGCGCCGCCCAGATCGGGCCCGTTGCGCCCGCTGCCCGGCATCCCCGACGCCGCATCGTCGAGGCCCGTGCTGACATCTGCGGCGAGGTTGGTGAACCGCATCATCATCGCCGCGAATTCCCGGTCATTGCCGGGCATCAGCAGACGGCCCAGGCGGCCAGTGCCCAGCTGCTGTTCCTCCCCGTCGTGCCCGGTTCCGCCATTCTCGGTGCGGAGGATGTCGAAGATTCCTGCCGCCCGTTCGCCGTCCGAAGCCGGAGCGGTGAGGGCGTTCGTGACGGCTGCGGAACTGTCGAACGTCTTGCCCGCCTTGGCGGCCTTGCTGCCTTCGCGCACCTTCGCTTTCGACAGGCCGATGAACATCCCGTCGCCGACATGGATCGCGATATTCGCCTGACCGTTCAGCAGGGCAACGGTTGCGCCGTCGCCGACCTTGGTGGCGATGTTGCCGACCCCGTCCGCAGCGATGACCGTCGTGCCGTCGCCGACATGGGTGACGACATTGGCCTGACCGGTGCCGATCAGCACTGTCGCGCCCTTGCCATCCTTGCCCAGATAGCTGTTGCCGATCTTGGTCATGACGTTCAGCTTGCCGATCTGAACCGCAACCATGGTGCCGTCGCCCACATGGGTCAGGATATTGGCGCTGCCGCCATAGCCGATCGCGACCAGCACCCCGTCCCCGACCTTGGTGACGGCGTTCAGCTTGCCGCCGACTGCGGCATACATTGACGAGGTCTCGCTGTTGACCACGGTCAGCACGTTGACGCTGCCCAGCATGCCCACGCCCACCGTGCCGTTGCCGACGCGGGTGACGATGTTGGTGCTGCCCAGAAACACACCGACCATCGTGCCGTCGCCGACGCTGGTGGCCACGTTCAGGCTGCCCGCCATGATGAAGATCGCGGTGTCGTCGCTGCCGCCGGTGTTGACATGGGTGGCGATGTTGGTGCTGCCCCCCATGAAGAAATAGGCGTCGCCCCCGCCGATCTTGGTCGCCACGTTCAGCGAGCCCAGCATCACCGCCACATAGCGGCCTTCGCCGACATGGCTCAGCGAGTTGATCGACCCCGCCATCACGCCGGTCACGGCGCCGTCACCCTGCTTGTGCGCGACGTTCAGCTGTCCGCCCATGACGGCGACCAGATTGCCCTGCTTGTTGGCAGTCTCGCCCGGTTTCAGCCCGCCATGATAGACAAAATTGGAGTGACCCAAGGCGAAGGCGTAAAGGTTGCCATCGGCATCCTTGTTGACAAAATTGCCCATGCCCAGCTGGATCGACACATCCTCGGCGCCGGAGCCCATCAGCGCGACATTGCCCGCAGCGGCCTGCACCACCACGTCATTGCCCGCGCCGCCCAGAAACGCATTCCCCACACCCAGCATCAGCGCGATGTCGTCGCCATCGCCGCCGCTGATGTAGTTCATCGCGGAAAGGGCGACGACAATGTCGTCCTTGGCGCCGAAGCTGGCGACATTGGCCAGACCCAGCAGCATCGCGAAGTTGTGGTCGCCAAAGGACAGCTCGAACCCGCCGCCCGCGCCCGCGCCGATGCCGCCGTTCTGGTCATCTTCGGGATTGCCAAGGGCGGGAATGTCGGTGCCCTCCGCGACCGAATGGGCGTCGTCGCCTTCGGCCTCTTCGGCCTCTTCGGCTTCCGCTGCGGCTCTGCCCGCGGCCTCGGCCTCGGCGCTGGCCTGTTCGGGGGTCTGCTGCGCCTTCTCCAGCGTCTCGGCATGGCGTCCGAGTTCGGCCTCCACCCCGGCAAGCAGGGCGGTCTGGTCGATGGCGGGCACGTCGCCCGCAGCGCTGTCGGCGCTGGCCGCCTCGCCACGCTGCGCGAGTTCGTCCTCGGTCATCACCGTCCAGTCGTCGCCGATCAGCGATGCGGCAGAGGCGCCCGTCTCTGCGGTCTCTGCGGGCAGGGCGGCGGCATCCTCTTCGCTGGTGTCCAGCCCCGCCTGTTCGCCCATGGCCAGTGCCTCGTCGATTGCCGACAGATAGACCGACGGATCGGAGAACATGCCGCCTTCACCCTCGCCGCCGGTTTCGATCTCGGCGATGGTGGTGTCGATCACGGCGTTGGTGGAACGGGCCACCACATCCACCAGCTTCAGCTCGCCCGGCTGGGTGACAGAGGCGGTGGTGTCCTCGCCGCCGTCGCGGATGGTGGTAAAGGCGCCGTAGGATTCGATGTGATTGTGGTCGCCAGAGGTGGTGATGACATTGGCCACGCCCGCGGTGCGGATGGTGTCGGCATGGGCGCCGGTCTTGATGATGTTCAGGGCACCCACCGCGTTGACATCGGCATGGCCCTTGATGTCGACCACGTTCGCCGTCCCGACGAGCACGGCCTTGGTGGTGCCGGTCACATCGGTGTTGAGGACGTTGGCCCGGCCCACCATGGTCGCGTTGACATCCGAAGGCGGCAGGGCAGGGGCGCCCCCTGCGGCGCGGCCCATGTCGACGCTGACCAGATTCAGGGCCCCGCCCAGCGTCAGATCGGCATTGCCCGCGCCGTGGCGTTCCACCCGGTTGCCGCCGCCCATGGCGGTGACGGTCAGATCGCCCTGTTCCACGTCGTGATAGATGGAATTTGCCAGCCCCGCGCCGGTAAATTCCAGATCGCCGCTGCGACCGGTGCGGGTGACGAAATTGCCGCCGCCGCCGCCGATAAAGGTCGTGTCGCCATGATCGGTCAGATGGGTGACGACGTTGCCAAGGCCGACACCGTGGAACACGACATCGCCGGTAGAGCCTGTGTCCCCCAGTCGGGTCACGGCATTCGCGGCCCCCGCGCCCACGAAAACGATATCGCCGTGGTCGACCGTCGAGGTAAGGCCATTGCCATAGCCCGCCCCCTGGAAATGGATGTCGCCTTCGGAGTCCGCGCCGGTATCAAGCCGGGTCAGCACATTGGCGGCGCCCGCCCCGACAAAACGGATGTCACCACGATTGACCGCGGATGTGATCACGTTGGCGCCACCGGCCCCGGTGAACCGGATGTCGCCCTGCGAGTTCGCGTGTTTCGTGCTGCGCGTGATGATGTTTGCCGCGCCGACTCCGGTAAAATCGATGTCGCCGGTCGTGACCTCGTTGCGCACCACGTTCGCGCCGCCACCGCCGCGGAAAACCACATCGCCGCTGGACTCGGCGGCATTGCTCGCCCGCCGCACGTCATTGCCCAGACCGACACCGTCGAAGCGGATGTCGCCGTGATCGACCCAGGACAGCACGGTATTTTTTCCCCCGGCCCCGGCGAAATCCACGTCGCCGCGGGTGTCCGTGCCAGCCCTCCAGCGCGTCACCTTGTTGTTCGCGCCGCCGCCACGGAAGACGAGGTCGCCGGTCAGGACGCGGGAGGTGATGAAGTTGGAGGCCCCGCCGCCGGTAAAGGTGACATCGCCTGTGGCCGTGTCCGAGCCGATGCGGCGGATTTCGTTTGACCCGCCCAAACCGGAAAAATGGATGTCGCCGTGTTCCATGGTAGAGCGCAGCACATTTCCGGCGCCGCCCCCCGTGAAGTCGATATCGCCGGTTGAGTCGCCCGCGCCATCCTTCGCCAGAAGCTCGACGATATTGGCCACGCCACCGCCAGCAAAGTTGATGGAGCCGTTGCGGGTCTTGAAACAGACCTCGTTGCGGCTGCCGGCCCCGGCGAAGCGCACCTGACCGCGATCGGCCGCAACGTCGATGACATTCCAGCCGCCGGCGCCGCCGAAATCGACATCCGCACGGCTGTTGACCCCCAGACCTTCGGCCTGAATCCGGTTATAGGCGCCCGCGCCACGGAAGGTGATCTGGGTCTGCGCAGCGCGCGTGGCGATGAGATTGGCACCACCTCCGCCCGTGAAATCGACCTTTGCCCGCGACGCGCTGCCCCGCTCGGTCTGGGCGACCACTTCCACGGTGTTGCCCGCCCCGATGCCGTCGAAATCGACCGCGCCGTCATCCGACTGCACGAAGATGGAATTGACGATGCCCGCACCAGCAAAATCCACCCGTGCCCGGTCGGCCAGAACGTCGATCTCGGTGTAGCCCCCGGCGCCCGCATAGGACACCGTTGCGGCGGAATTCGCGCCATATCCGGTGGCGGAGATGCTGTTATGCGCTCCGGCGCCGTTGAAGTCGATTTCGGTCTGGTTGGCGCCGACCTCGATCACGTTATTGGCGCCCGCGCCGTCAAAGCGCAGCTTGGCGCGGGTGTTTTCGCGTTCTTCGGCGGCCTCTGCTGCGGCAACAGCGGCAGAGACTGCCGAGGCAGGGCTGCTGGCCTGAGACCCACCGGCCCCGCTTCCGGCGATGGGAATTGCGGCTGGCAGCGTGGTGAGGGCGGTGTCCAGATCGTTCTCAAACGTGCCGATGGTGATGCGGTTGTCGGCGCCCGCTCCGGTGAAATTCACCTCCGCATCATCGGCTTCGACGCTGATGCTGTTGGCAATGCCGCCGCCCACAAAATCCACCTTGCTCGAGCGAGCGCGGGTCATGATCTGGTTCCGCGCGCCTGCGCCTGCAAAATCGACATCGATGCTCGAGCTGGCGCTGGCAGACGCTGCCTCGCCCTTGATCGTGTTCGATCCGCCCGCGCCGCGAAAGAGCAGGAGCGCGTCGTTTGACACCGTTTCCAGATGGTTGGCGAACGCCGCCCCCGCGTAATCGATGCTTCCCTTGCCGCGCAGATCGGCAACGCCTGCGGCACCACGGAAGCGGATATTGCCGCTGCCGGTCTTGCGCACCCGCACCGAGCCCGCCGCACCGTTGATGTTCAGGGCCCCGGTGGTGTCCTCCACGTCCACGGCACCCGCGCCCATGTTGACCGTATCATCGCCGCCCTTGGTCTTGACCGTGCCTGCGATGCCGATGGCGTTGAGCGTATCGTTGCCTTCGGTCCCGCTCAGCTCGCCGGTGAAGGTGAACTCCACCACGTCCTTGACGATCTCGACGACCTGGGTGACCGCCTTTTTCACTTTCTTGAAGGCTCTTTTGATGCGTCCAAAGGCCATGACTGCAGTTCCTGTGACTGGAAGGGGAGGGAGGGACGGTGACCGGCGTGGAAACGGGCGGTCAGATCACTCTGCGGGAGCGCGCGGCTGGTCAGCGGCGGCGCCCGGCAGCAGTCCGGCCTGCGCGTGGCGGCTGATGATGTCCTGCATCTTGGGATCGTCGACCAGCCCCTTGATCACAGAGACCATGTACAGGAATCCGTTCAGCGGCATGATGACCTGCTGCTTCTTGCGCAGCCTGATGTCCTGCGCGGCATTGGCCTCAGCCCCCGCGTCCACGCCATCGGCAAGGCTGTCGGGATCCTGATCCACCATGATCATGCGCACGATGCCGTTGTTGAAATTGATGGCGGTGACGGTGTCGACGTAAATGTCCTGCATTCTGCAAGGCTCCTGCTGGGGCGGCGCTGCCGCGTCGGGATGTGCCGGTGAAGCGCCGGCCCGCGTCGGGGTCATTCAGGGCGTTGAAACGGTCTTTCGCGCGCCTTGGCGTCACGGACGCAGAAGGCGGGATGCCGGTTCGGATCACTTATCCTGTATACAGGGATACGTGATTCGCTCTCTGATTGTCCTCACAGGCGTGTGAAGTTTTTGTAAAATCGACTGGGATCGTGCAGGAATTGGGCAGGGCGGACCGGATGCCTGCGGATCAGGCGGTCCTGATCCGGGGCCAAAACGCCACGGCAGATGCAAAAAGCCCGTCACGCGGGGCACGTGACGGGCTGGGCCTTGGACGGGTCTTGCGGTGGTGGCGTCAGTCCGCGCCGGGATCGACCAGACGGGCGAACAGGTCAGACGCCTGCCGGTCCTCATAGGCCACCAGCCGGGCCATCCGCGCGCGCAGCGCATCGGTGGCGCGCTGCGGATCGCTGGCCAGATCACGCATGTGCCAGCGCAGCGCCCGCCAGAAGCTGGCAGAGAAGGCGTCGGCCAGCACCGGATCATCGACCAGCTGCACGACGATGGCATGCAGGCGCGTCAGCAGCTCGTATTGCAGTTCCGGATCGTCGGGCTGCAGCGCGTTGGCGAAACTTTCCAGAGCCAGAACGTCAGAATGCTGCGACACGCTCAGCGCGGGCAGGTCATGCAGCAGGATCGCCTCGATCAGGCCGCGATAGCTGCACAGGTCGCGGCTGCGATGCTCCTCGACCAGCGGTGTCACCACGGTGCCGACGCCAGAGCGGGTCAGCACCAGCCGTTCATAGGCCAGCCGCTGGAGGATCTGGCGGATCGGGGTCCGCGACATGCCGAATTCATTGGCGAGATCCGTTTCGTGCAAAACGTGTTCCCCGTCGAAAGAGCTGACGCAGATGGTCTTGCGGATGGCATCCAGGGCGGTTTCGGCTTTCGGAGCTCGGGTCATATCTCTCTTTGTCTTTTTTGTGCGGCACTGCTGTTTCCTGTCCCGGTGGCCTTTCACGCGCCATGATATGCCTGTATACAGGAGGAAAGTCGTGCAATCTTAGAGGTCACTCATGATTCCGCCAAGCCCTCCCCCTCCGGCATCCTGGAAGTTTTCGGTCAGGGACGCACTGATCGCGGCAGGTGCGGTGACGCTGGCGGGACTGGCGGTCTGGAATGTGCTGCAAAACATGCAGGGCGCGGGGCTTGCGCCGGGATTTGCCTTTCTGTGGCAGGGGGCGGGGTTTGACGTCAGCGAGACGCTGGTGCCCTACAGCCCCGCCGATCCCTATGCGCGCGCCATTCTGGCGGGCACGCTGAACACGCTGTTTCTGGCGGCGGTCAGTCTGGTGCTGGCCACGGTCGTGGGCCTGATCGTGGGGCTGATGAGCGTGGGGCCGAGCCCGATCGCCCTCGCCGTGGCGGGCGCCTATGTGGAGCTGTTCCGCAACCTGCCGAAGCTGCTGGTCCTGCTGGTGCTGTTTGTGGCGGCGGTGACCGGGCTGCCGCATGTGCGGCAGGCGCTGTCGCTGGGGCCGGTGCATCTGTCCAACCGGTCGCTGCTGTTCCCGGTCCCGGTGCTGGAGCCGGGCCATGCGCTGGTGCTGGCCGCCTTCGGGGCGGGCTGCGGGGCGTGCTGGCTGCTGGCGCGGCACTTTGCCCGGCGGCGCGAGGCGGGGCAGGCCGCGCCGCCGCTCTGGCCCTTTGTGCTGCTGGCGCTGGGCGGGCTGCCGCTGGCCGTGGCGCTGGGGCTTGGGCTGCCTTTTGCATGGTCGGTGCCGCAGCTTGCGGGCTTTGACTACGAAGGCGGGGCACGGGTGTCGCTGCAGTTCATGGTGATCGCGGTCACGCTTGCGCTCTATCACGGCGCCCAGATCGGCGAGGTGGTGCGCGGCGGCATCAGCGCCATTCCGCGCGGCCAGACCGAGGCCGCCCATGCCATCGGCCTGACCCCCCGGCAGGCCACGCGCTACATCGTGGTGCCGCAGGCGGTGCGGATCATCGTGCCGTCGATGAACAACCAGTATGTGAACCTGATCAAGAACACCTCGATCGCCATCGCGGTGGGCTATTCCGACCTGATGTCGGTGTCCGGAACGGTCATCAACCAGACCTTCCGCCCGCTGGAAATGATGCTGCTGACCATGGCCGTCTATCTGGGGATCTGCCTCTGCGTCACCACCCAGCTCAACCGGATCAACGACCGGCTTCGCCTCAAGGAAGGACGCGCCTGATGTGGATGTCCCGCCGCCTTGCTCCGCTGGGGCAGGCCTTCCGCACGCCGCTTTCGGCGCTGCTGTCTCTGGCCACGCTGGCGCTGTGCCTGCCGCTGCTGTGGGTCGCGCTGCACTGGCTGGTCCTGTCCGCCGTCTGGCCATGGCAGCCCGCCGCGCTGTGCCAGAGCCAGACCGGCACCTGCTGGCCCTTCGTCGCGGAAAAGCTGAACCTGATCCTGTTCGGCACCTATCCCCGGGACGAGCTGTGGCGGCCCGTCGTCACCTCGGTCCTGCTCTGCGCGATGACGGTGCAGACCGGGTTGCAGATGACCGGGCGCGGGCTGCCGCTGCGCCTTGGCCAGACGGCGCTGCTGTGGCTGCTGGCGCTGGGGCTGAGCTTTGCGCTGATGGCGGGGGGCGTGCTGGGGCTGGCGCCGGTGGACAGCATCCGCTGGAATGGCCTGCCCATCCTGCTGCTGCTGTCGGTTGGGGCCATCGCGCTGGCCTTTCCCGCCGGGATCGTGTTGGCTCTGGCGCGCGATCAGGACAGGGTGCCGATGCTGGCGCGGCTGGCGGCGGGCTATATCGAGATCGCGCGCGGTGTGCCGATGCTGACCTTCCTGTTCGTGGGCATCTTCGTGCTGCCGCTGATGCTGCCGCCGGACACGCGGATTTCGCCGGTGGCGGCCACGCTTGTGGCGCTGATCGTCTTTCACGCCGCCTATTTCGCCGAAGACATCCGGGGCGGGCTGCACGCGCTGCCTGCAGGGCAGGCCGAGGCGGCCCATGCCCTGGGCCTGCCCTATGCCACCACGGCGGGGCGGGTGCTGCTGCCGCAGGCGATCCGCCGCGCGCTGCCTTCCATCGTCAACAGCGTGATCGGCGCCTACAAGGATACCTCGCTGGTGGTGGTGGTGGGCATCCACGATCTGACCGCCACCGCGCGCATGGCCTTCAGCGATCCGGACTGGCGCAGCTTTGCGCTGGAGGGGTATTTTGTCGTGGGGCTGTGGTTCTTTGTGACCTGCGCCTTCCTGTCCATGGTGGGACGGCAGCTGCACCGGCACAGCCCCGCGCGCTGAGCCTGTTTTGCGGGCAGCGGATGCGGTGACGCGGCAAAATCTGCCGTTTTGTCTTAAAACCTTCAAGATACACCTGTATACATGTTCTTGAGTGAACCGCTCGCTGATCCCCTTCACAAGGACATTCCTCATGAAATTCCTGTTCGCCTCGCTTCTTCTGACCACGGCCAGTCTGGCTGCGCCCGCGGTGCAGGCCGGTGCCGCGCTGGACGACATCAAGTCCGGTGACGCTCTGGTCTGCCTTGTCAGCCCCAATGCCCCGGGCTTTTCGGTGCCCGACAGTCAGGGCGTGTTTCAGGGCTTCAACGCCGATTTCTGCCGGATGGCCGCAGCGGCCGTTCTGGGCGATGCCGCCAAGGCCGACATCCGCGGCGTGGGTTTTTCGGATTCGATGAAAACGCTGGTGGCCCGCGGCGGGCATCTGGCCTCGCGGTCGATCACGGCCACCGGCACCCGCGATGCCGATGCGGGCATGGCCTTCATCGCCACCACCTTCTTTGACGGGCAGGGCTTCATGGTGCCCGCAGCACTGGGCGTGTCCGCCGCCGCCGATCTGCAGGGCGCCACCGTCTGCGCCGAGGACGGGTCGACCACGCTGCTGACCCTTGCCGACTGGTTTGCAGACCGGGGCATGAGCTACCGCGTTGAAAACATCGCCGACAAGACCGCCCGGCTGGAGGCGTTTTTCTCTGGCAAATGTGATGTCTATGCGTCGGACGTGACCGCGCTCAACTCCGACCGGATGCTGGCCGCAAACCCCGACGATTACGTCATCCTGCCCGACGTGATCTCTGCCGAGCCGCTGACGCTGGTCTCCCAGCCCGATCAGGAACTGGAAAGTGCCGTGTTCTGGGCGTTTCAGGTCATGCTGAACGCGGACAAGTTCGGCATCACCTCCGGCACCATCGACGATGTGATCGCCGATCTTGACAGCCAGCCGCAGGAAGTCGCCCGGCTTTTTGCCGCTGACGGCGCCGGGGCCGACATGGCCGCCAAGCTGGGTCTGCCCGCTGACTGGGCCTATCAGGTGGTCAAGCAGGTGGGGTCTTATTCCGAAGTGTTCGACCGCCATCTGGGCATGAATTCCCCCTTCAAGCTGGACCGGACCAAGACGCTGAACGCCTCCGTCGAGGAAGGCGGGCTGATGTATCCTTACCCGATCCGCTGAAATCCCGCCGCCGCGCCGGTGCTGCGACTGGCGCGGCGGCTGTTAATCTTGATAAAAAGGACATGAAGTATGGCCATCATGGAGCCGGAAAAATACTCGCCAGAATTGCGCATGAGTCTTATGGACCTCGAGACGAGCATCCGGGCGGAAATTGCGGCTCCGACAGGGGGGCGCATCGTCACCCTTGGCTTTCCCGGTCTGGCCTTTGGCATCACCGGCGACGCCTATCTTGATCCCGACCGCATGCGGGCCACGCTGACCCATGCCGCGCTGCGCCGCTGCCGCCTGCTGGTCGTGCTGGTAGAGCCGGGCGAGCTGCCCGAGGGCGCGCTGGATCAGCTGCATGGCCTTTGCGTCGCGCTGCGCCTGCGGCTGGTCCATCTGCCGATCGAGGATTACATGGTCCCCGATGCCGCCTTTAACCGGGGCTGGTCCGGCATCGCCCCCGAGATCGACGCGCTGCTGCGGGCCGGAGACACCGTCGCGCTGTCCTGCCATTACGGCGCGGGGCGGTCCGGCATGATCGCCGCCGGTCTGCTGATCGATCAGGGCATGACGCTTGGCGACGCGATCCTGACCCTGCGCGCGCAGTTTCCCGATTCCATCGAAAGCGACCAGCAGCTGGCGTGGCTTTCGGCCAAAAGCCAGCGCCGCGGCTGAGCCGCCGGTCCCGATCCAGAAAGTGCCCTGATGAGCCTGCATGACGCTGCCGTCCTGCGCCCGCCTGCCGCCGCGCAGGATGTGGCCATAGAAATCACCGGCCTGAACAAATGGTATGGCGACTATCACGCGCTGCGCGATGTGACCCTGACCGTGCGGCGGGGCGAACGCATCGTGATCGCCGGGCCGTCGGGGTCGGGGAAATCCACGCTGACCCGCTGCCTCAACGCGCTGGAAACCGCGCAGCAGGGGCAGATCCGCATCAATGGCGCGGTGCTGGACGCGCGGCGGGCAGGGCGGATCGGGTCCGAGGTGGGCATGGTGTTCCAGCAGTTCAACCTGTTTCCGCACATGACCATTCTGGAGAACTGCATCCTTGCGCCGATGCGGGTGCGCGGCACCTCCCGCGCCGAGGCGGAGGCGCGGGCCATGGAGTTTCTGGAAAAGGTGCGCATCCCCGATCAGGCGCAGAAATACCCCGGCCATCTGTCCGGCGGCCAGCAGCAGCGTGCCGCCATCGCCCGTGCGCTGTGCATGAGGCCGCGCATCATGCTGTTTGACGAGCCGACCTCGGCGCTGGATCCCGAGATGATCAAGGAAGTGCTGGACATCATGGTGACGCTGGCGCGCGAGGACATGACGATGATCTGCGTCACCCACGAGATGGGTTTTGCGCAGGCGGTGGCGGATCGGGTGATCTTCATGGATCAGGGCCAGATCGTCGAACAGAACCCGCCAGAGCAGTTTTTCAGCGCGCCACAGAACGAACGGACCCGGCTGTTTCTCAGCCAGATCCTCGGGCACTGACCCCGCTGCGGGGCAGTCCCTTCAGGCCGCGTCGCCCCGGCGGCTGTCCAGCGCGGTGAAAAGTGCTGTTTCCAGCTCTTTCTCCAGCTCGCGGGCGCGGGCGATATAGGCTTCGTTCTGGGCGGGCGGCACATGCGGATCCCAGAGCCGGGCCAGATCGCGCATGGTCTTGCGGTCGTGGTGGTAAAAGGTTTCTTCGGCAATCGCCGCCTCGTATTCGGTAAGCCCGCTTTCCTCCAGCACGTAGCGGCCCGCGCGCAGCGAACTGTCGAACATCTCGCGCACGATCTTGTCGGCCCCCGCCTGATACAGCTCGTAGACATGGGTGCGGTCGCGGGCGCGGGCCACCACGAACAGATCGGGCCGCATCCGCTTGGCAAAGCGCACCAGCTTGGTGGTGGCCTTGGGATCATCCAGCGCCGCCACAAGGATCTTGGCCTTGCCGATGCCCGCCGCGTGCAGCAGTTCGGGGCGGGTGGGATCGCCAAAGAACCCCTTGAAGCCGAAGCGGCGCATCAGGTCGATGGTCTGCATGTCATGGTCGATGATGACGGTGCGAAAGCCCGAGCTTTGCACCAGCCGGTGCACGATCTGCCCGAACCGCCCGATGCCCGCGATGATGACCGGGGCCTGTTCGTTGATCTCGTCGGCGGGCGGCGCCTCGGTCGCGTCCTCCAGCCGCCGCGACAGCGCGTCATAAAGCAGGAACAGCGCGGGGGTGATGAGCATGGACAGCGCCACCACCAGCAACAGCCGCTGGCCCAGCTGATCGGTCAGGACGTTCTGCTGCAGCGCGAAAGAGATCAGCACGAAGCCGAATTCCCCCGCCTGTGCCAGCGACAGGGTGAACAGCATCCGGTCGCGCCCGCGCAGCCTGAACAGCCATGCCAGCCCGGTCAGGATCAGCCCCTTGAGCAGGATCAGCCCCGCCGCCAGACCAAGGATGGTGCCCGGCTCGCTCAGGAAAGCGTCAAAATCCACCCCGGCGCCTACGGTGATGAAGAACAGCCCCAGCAGCAGGCCCTTGAAGGGTTCGATGTCGGATTCAAGCTGGTGGCGGAATTCGGAGTTGGCCAGCACCACCCCGGCCAGAAAGGTGCCAAGCGCGGGCGACAGCCCCACCAGTTCCATCAGCACCGCGATGCCGGTGACGATCAGCAGCGCCGTGGCGGTGAACATCTCGGGCAGGCGCGAGGCGTTGATATGCCGGAAGAGCGGGCGCGCGCCAAAGATGCCCGCCGCGATGATCAGCGCCACCGCCCCCAGCGTCACCAGCGCCACGCCCCAGCCGGGCAGACCCTCGACCAGCGACAGGCCGTGATGCGCCTCCTGCGCCTCGGGCAGGGCGATGGATCCGTCGGGCGCCAGAGACACCGTGGCGACGCCGCCCAGCAGGGGCAGCACGATCAGCATCGGAATGACGGCGATGTCCTGCGTCAGCAGCACCGAAAAGGCGGATCTGCCGCCCGGGGTCTGCATCAGCCCCTTTTCCGACAGGGTCTGCAGCACGATGGCGGTGGAGGAGAGCGCAAAGATCATCCCCGTGGCCAGCGCCGGGCGCCAGTCCAGCCCCAGCGCCATGGCCGCCCCCATGACCGCCGCCATGGTCAGCAGCACCTGCAGCCCGCCCATGCCGATCAGCCGGTGCCGCATGTCCCACAGCGCGCGCGGCTCCAGTTCCAGCCCGATGATGAACAGCATCATGACCACGCCGAATTCGGCAAAATGCATCAGGTCATCGGTGGCGGCGACCAGATGCAGCACCGGCCCGATGATGATCCCCGCCATGAGGTATCCCAGCACCGACCCCAGCCCCAGCCTTGCGGCGATGGGCACCGCGATCACTGCGGCGGCAAGATAGACCGAAACCTGAAAAAGCGCGCCGTCCATAAATGCTCCTGCACAATCCGGGCCCCATGTTGCGGCGGATTGCCGGGCAGCACAACCACCGCCCTGCGCGGCAAGCTTGACCGCTGGCCGCAACAGGCGTATGCGCGCCGCGTGGCGATTTGGTGACGGATTGCGGGCCACGTTAAACATGCCGCTAAAAGGTCGGACGAGAGAGCCCCTTTCGCTTGACCGCGGACGGGGTTTTTTCTTTGGCCCGGCAGGGCCCGCAGCGAAAGGCAGACGGATGGCAAAAGGGACCATGGGACGGCGCACCGCATTGGTGCATGGCGGCACGAAGCGCAGCCAGTGGGGCGAGCTGAGCGAGGCGATTTTCCTCACGCAGGGCTTTGCCTATGACAGCGCCGAACAGGCCGAGGCACGCTTCGTGAAGGCGGGGCCGGATGAATTCATCTACGCACGGTATGGCAACCCGACCGTGGCCATGTTCGAGGAGCGTATGGCGCTGCTTGAAGGGGCAGAAGATGCCTTTGCCACCGCCTCCGGCATGGCGGCGGTCTCGGCCTCGCTGACCGCGCTGCTGAAGGCGGGCGACCGGGTGGTGGCGGCCAAGCAGCTGTTCGGATCCTGCCTGTATATCCTTGAAGAAATCCTGCCGCGCTTCGGCGTGGACGTCGTGTTTGTCGACGGCACCGATCTTGCGGCATGGGAGCAGGCGCTGCAGCCCGGCGCCACGCTGGTGTTCTTTGAAAGCATGGCCAACCCGACGCTGGATCTGGTGGACATCGAAGGTGTGGCCAAGCTCGCTCATGCCGTGGGGGCGCTGGTGGTGGTGGACAACGTGTTTTCCACCCCCGTCTACAGCCGCGCCATCGAACAGGGCGCCGATCTGGTGGTCTATTCCGCGACCAAGCATATCGACGGGCAGGGCCGCACGCTGGGTGGCGTGATCCTTGGCACGCGGGATCTGATCCGCAAGCGGGTCGAACCCTATCTGAAACATACCGGCGCCGCGATGAGCCCCTTTACCGCATGGGTGATGCTCAAGGGGCTGGAAACCATCGACCTGCGGGTGCGGGCGCAGACCGCCTCGGCGGGGGCGATCGCGGCGGCGCTGACGGGCCATGCCGCCGTTGGCGCGGTGCGCTATCCGGGGCTGGAAAGCCATCCGCAGCACGCGCTGGTGCAGCGTCAGCTGGGCGGGGCAGGGGGCACCATGGTGGCCTTTGACCTGAAGGGCGGCAAGGAGGCGGCGTTCCGCTTCTGCAACGCGCTGGAGATCGTGCTGATTTCCAACAACCTTGGCGATGCCAAATCCATCGCCACCCATCCCGCGACCACCACCCACCAGCGTCTGAGCCCGGAGCAGCGGGCGGGGCTTGGCATCAGCGACGGGCTGATCCGGCTGTCGGTCGGGATCGAGGATCCGGAGGATCTGGTGGCCGACCTGCTGCAGGCGCTCGACAGCATCTGAGCCGCTGCCGTCGAAATGACATGATCTCTGTGTATCTCCCCTGCAATACTTGCGGGGGAGTATGCAAAAAGGACTATCCTTGCAGTTGTGGCACCGGTATCCGGAACTTTGCCTGCCTTTGAGTAAACAAGCGGAACATCGCTTTTCACAAAGGGGCAAGCAAAGAAACGCCACAACTGATCCGTATGCCTCCCCTATGCGTAAGAAGTTGTGGAACTGTAGGAATCCTGTGCGGAAATCCTATGTTGTTTGACGGGAACCACGCCTGGGAGGGCCGGGAAAATGAACGTGCACACGCCTGAAATTGACCGCAAGCCTAGTCTAGAGGAAGCGGAAACCGCACTGGCTCTGTTGCGCCAATGGACCGGAAAAGCCCAAGACGCCGAAATCGAGGCGCTTGACCCCGCGCTGCTGGGGCTCGTGCCCGGCGCGCTGCCCTATCCCGATCTGTCGCGCGATTACCCGCGCGATTTCGGGGTGGATGAAGCCTATCGCGACACGCTGCCGGATCTGCAGAACGGTCCGTCCTCGCTGATCCGGGGCGCCAACCGCATGATCCAGCATGTCGGGATCTCGAACTTCCGCCTGCCCATCCGTTACCGGATGCGGGGCGAAGGAGAGCTGATGCTGGAGACGTCGGTCACCGGCACCGTCAGCCTTGATGCCGACAAGAAGGGCATCAACATGTCCCGCATCATGCGCAGCTTTTACCAGCATTCCGAAAAGACTTTCAGCTTCGAGGTGATCGAAGCGGCGCTGGACGATTACAAATCCGACCTTGAAAGCTTTGATGCCCGGATCCAGATGCGCTTTTCCTTTCCGATGCAGGTGCCCAGCCTGCGCTCGGGGCTGAAGGGCTATCAGTATTACGACATCGCGCTGGAACTGGTGGAACTGAACGGCGTGCGCCGCCGCATCGTGCATCTGGACTATGTCTACAGCTCCACCTGCCCCTGCTCGCTGGAACTGTCCGAACATGCCCGCCGCACCCGCAACCAGCTGGCCACCCCGCATTCGCAGCGGTCCGTGGCGCGGCTGTCGGTGGAACTGCGCCCCGGTCAGGACATCCTGTGGTTCGAGGACCTGGTGGAGATCTGCCGCTCTGCCGTGCCCACGGAAACGCAGGTCATGGTCAAGCGCGAAGACGAACAGGCCTTTGCAGAGCTGAACGCCGCCAACCCGATCTTTGTCGAGGACGCGGCCCGGCTTTACGCGGAGGCGCTGCTGAACGACCCGCGCATCGGCGATTTCCGCGTGCTGGCCAGCCATCAGGAAAGCCTGCATTCGCATGATGCGGTGGCGGTGCTGACCGAAGGCCCGACCTTTGCGGCAACCAGCCTCGATCCGATGCTGCTGCCCTCGCTGATCCACCGCGGCTGACCCGCCGCCGGGCGCGCGTGGCCCCCTCGCCGCAGGGTGGGGGGGCGCTTTCGGGGCAGCCCACGGCGGCGCTTGACAGCACGTCGGCGCCAAGCCAAGCCTCGCGCATGTTCGACATCCGCCCCGTCGCCTATGTCCTTGGCCTTCTGCTGCTGGCGCTTGGCGCCTGCATGATCCTGCCCATGCTGGTGGACATCGTGGAGGGGCGCGGCCAGTGGCATGTCTTCCTGCAATCCGCCCTTGTGACCACGCTGGCCGGCGGGCTGGTGTCGCTGGCCTGCGCCAATGGCGTGAAGGACGGTCTGACCCTGCAGCAGACCTTTCTGCTGACCACCGGCGCCTGGGTGGTGCTGCCCGCCTTCGGGGGCATTCCCTTCATGCTGGGGGCGACCGAGGCGCGTTTCGTCGATGCGTTTTTCGAGGCGATCTCGGGCATGACCACCACCGGATCCACGGTGTTTGTCGGGCTCGACTCGCTGCCGAAGGGGCTGTTGCTGTGGCGCGGGCTGCTGCAATGGCTGGGCGGGGTCGGGATCATTGTCGTGGCCATGGTCTTTCTTCCCGAATTGCGGGTGGGGGGGATGCAGATATTCCGCTCCGAAGCGTTCGAGACGATGGGAAAGATCCTGCCCCGCGCCACGCAGATCGCCTCCTCGATCTCGACGATCTATGTGGGGCTGACGCTGGCCTGCACGGTGGCCTATCTGCTTTGCGGCATGAACGCCTTTGACGCGACGGTCCATGCGCTGACCACGATTTCCACCGGTGGCTTTGCCAATTACGATGCCTCTTTTGCGCCCTTTACCGGGCCTGCCGAATATGTCGCTTCGGTTTTTATGGTGATGGCGGCGCTGCCCTTTGTCCGTTACGTCCAGATGATGGGCGGCAATCACCGCGCGATTTGGCGGGACAGTCAGGTCCGGGCCTTTCTGGGCACCATTCTGGCACTGGTGCTGGTGGCATGGGTCACGCTGATTTCCGTCTTTCCGCAACATCCCGAACAGGCCGTGCGCGAGGCGCTGTTCAACATCACCTCGATCATTTCCGGCACCGGCTATGCCAGCGTGGATTACATGGGCTGGGGGTCGTTTCTGGTCACGATGTTCTTCTTTATCGGGCTGATCGGGGGATGTGCCGGATCCACCGCCTGTTCGGTCAAGATCTTCCGATATCAGCTTCTGTTTGCCTCGATCCGGGTGCAGCTGAAACGCATCCGCGCGCCGCATGGCGTCTTTACCCCGCGGTTCGAAGGCCGCCCCGTGGCCGAGGATGTGCTGGCCTCGGTTCTGGCCTATTTCGTGTTTTTTGTGGTGACGCTGGGGGTTGCGTCGGTGGCGCTGGGGCTGACAGGGCTGGATTTCATCACCTCGGTGTCGGGCGCGGCCACGGCGCTGGCCAATGTGGGACCGGGGCTTGGCGACCAGATCGGGCCCGCAGGCAATTTCGCCGGGCTGAATGACGCGGCCAAATGGATCCTCGCCTTTGTCATGCTGGTCGGTCGGCTGGAGATCATGGCTGTATACGTTCTGTTCACTGTCAGTTTCTGGCGCGCTTAAGCGTCATTTTAGCAAGACAGGCCCAATTCTTTGTGCAACATCATAAGTCTGAACATTTCCCCCTGCGACACGACCAATCTGGATAAAATGATGAAAACCTTCTCTCTCGCGGCGGCACTGCTGGCGACCGGTCTTCTTGCGGCCTGCTCGGGCTCTTCGGGGTCTTCGGGCCGTACCCAGTCGAATTTCGACGACGCGATCGATTTTATCGACGCAGCCGGCCCCGATGCCGAAAATATCCGCAGTGTGTCCGTCGACCAGCTTCCGAACCGCGCGACAATGAGCGGTCAAATGCTCGCCGGGATGGACCGGGCGGAATCGACATTTGTCGGCGATGCAACTGCCACGGCCAATTTCGCCACGGGCAGGATTGCAGGCCGCGCCACCAATTTCACTGAATATGAAAGCAGTGCCGCCTGTGATTCGTCCCGGTGGAGCGCCTGCACCGGCAGAGAGATTCAGGATCTTGGCGGCACGCTGGACATCGCGGGCCGGATTACTGACACCACGTTCAGCTATGACACCCAAGGCAAGCTGACCGGCACCGATGCGGAACTGGGCCCGGTCGTCGCCGATATTCACATGGACGGGGTCGGCAGATTTGGGCAACTGAATAACCAGCTGGTCGCCATCGGCGTGCAGGACGGTACCGCTGTTCTGTCCTCTGACAGCGGCAGGGTCACGTCCGAAATCGCGGGTGTGCTGATCCTGTCCGAGTGATCCCATTGCCAAAGACCGGCGGTCCGTCGCTGCGCGCACGGGCCGTCCTGATCGCATAAATGCCCAACCTCCTGCTATCCCCTCTGCTGCTGGCCGCCCTTCTGCTGGCGAGCCTGCTGCCGTCCGGTCTTCGCGCCGATCCGGTTCCTGACCCGCGTCTCGCGCAGATCCGGGCTCAGGCCGCACAGATTCTGATGCGGGAACCCGACAACCGGCGGGCGCGCTTTCGCTATGCGCAGGCCTCCTATCAGTCCGGCGATCATGATCCGGCCAAGCGCCAGCTTCTGATCCTGATGCGCAGCAGCCAGAGCGCCGAGGAGCTGGACGAGCTCAAGGCCGCCTATGGCACCGTGCTGCGGGCGCGACCGTGGCGCTTTGGCGTCGATCTGGCGATTCTGCCCTCGACCAATATCAACAAGACCTCCTCCAACCAGATCTTCGACACGCCGTTCGGGCAGTTCCTGATCATCGATGGCGGGGTCGAGGAAAGCGGCGTGGGCTTCCGGCTGGGCGGGCGGGCCAGCTATGACCGCCTGCTGTACTCGGGCGCCGTGCTCAGCTACGGGCTGGAGATCAGCCGCCATCACTATCCCGCCGACCGGCTGAACCATCTCGACGGCACGCTGAGCCTGACATGGAGCCAGCGCGGGCTGGGCCACGAGACCCGGATCATCCCCTATCTGCGGCGGATCGCCTATGACATCTCGGCAGAGGATGGCCCGGACTCAACGCGCTTCGGGCTGCGGCTGATCCATGACCATGACCTGAGCCCGGCCAGCACGCTGTCAGGGGCGCTGACTCTGGAACAGCGCGAGTATGACCGGCTGGATCAGCTGGACGGCCCGTTCCGCAGCGGCCTCGTGGCCTATCAGGGTGAGATTGACGCCCGAACCGGCTACAGCCTCAGCTTCGGGCTGAGCCAGTCGCTGCCGCAGCTGCGGCGCCTGCGCTACCGCGAGACGGTGCTGCGCGCAGAACTGCGCCGCGCGCTGGGATCCTTCGGGGTGGTGGGGGTGAATGCCGGGCTGCAGCAGCGCCAGTATGCGGGCGATTTTCCGGCACTGGCAGAGCCGCGCGCCGACCGGTCCCGCAGCATTGGCCTGTCGGTCCGGTCGCCGCATCTGCGGATCGGCGATCTGGTGCCGGAACTGTCCTGCGAGATCACGCAGAACCATTCCAACGTGGCGCTGTATGAATTCCGCTCCACCGACTGCGCGGTAAGCTTCGATCACACGTTCTAAGGGGTCCCCCGCCCGAAACCGGGCAGGGGACCAGAGCTTCAGCCGATTTCGGCGAGACGGGCCAGCGCCTCGCGCAGCTTGGCCTCTTCGTCTTCGCGGGCGGCAAGGTTGTCGCGGGTCTCGGCCACCACCTCTTCGGGGGCGCTGTCGGCGAAGGCCGGGTTGTTGAGCCGTCCGCGCAGGCCGCCCAGTTCCTTGGCCAGCTTCTGCAGCGCCTTTTCCAGCCGCGCCTTTTCACCGGCCACGTCGATGATCCCGGCCAGCGGCAGGCCAAAGGTGGCGCCGCCCACCGGCACCGTCACGGTGCCCTTGGGGAAGCTTTCCACCTCGCTCAGGCCTTCGATGCGCGCCAGCCGCAGGATCAGCGCCTCGTTGCGGGCCCATGCGGTGCGACCGCCTGCGTCGATCTGCGTGGCCAGCATCGGCACATGCAGCCCGGCGGGCACATGCATCTGCGCGCGGGCCGACCGCACGCCCTCGATCACCGCGATGACCCAGCGCAGTTCGGCCTCGGCCTCGGGGTCGACCAGATCGGCGGCGGAGTACTCCGGCCAGTCGCCATGCACCAGCATCTTGGCGCGGCTGCCCAGCGAGCCCCACAGATCCTCGGTGATGAAGGGCATGAACGGGTGCAGCAGCAGCAGACACTGGTCGATGACCCAGGACATGGTGGCGCGGGTTTCCTCCGCCACGCCCGGCTCGTCAGAGCCGAGCAGGGGCTTGGCGAATTCCACATACCAGTCGCAGACCTTGCCCCAGACAAAGGCGTAAAGCGCGCTCGCCGCGTCGTTGAACCGGTAGTCGGCCAGCGCCGCATCCACCGCCTCGCGCACCTGCGCGGTCTCCCCGATGATCCAGCGGTTGACCGTGGCCTGCGGCACGGGCCGCGCGCCGCCCAGACCCACCGCGCCGTTCATTTCGGCAAAGCGGCAGGCATTCCACAGCTTGGTGCCAAAATTGCGGTAGCCCGCGATGCGCTGCATGTCGAGCTTCAGCACCCCGCCCATGGAGGCCATGGCGGCATTGGTGAACCGCAGCGCGTCGGCGCCGTATTCGTCGATGATCTCCAGCGGATCGACGACATTGCCCAGAGATTTGGACATCTTCTTGCCCTTGGCGTCGCGCACGAGCCCATGCAGATAGACGTCGCGGAACGGCACCTCGCCCACCACGGCCAGCTGCATCATCATCATCCGCGCCACCCAGAAGAACAGGATGTCCTGCCCGGTGACCAGCACCGAGGTGGGGAAGTATTTCTGCAGCTCCGCCGTCTGGTCGGGCCAGCCCAGCGTGCCGATCGGCCAGAGGCCGGAGCTGAACCACGTGTCAAGCACGTCGGGATCGCGCCAGACCGGATAGACCAGCCGTGTCGGATCCTGAGAAAGGTTATACTCGGCAAGGCTCGCCGCCAGCGCCTCTTCGGCCTCGGCGCGGCTTGCCACCTCGACAACCCGCATCGCGTGCAGCGGCGCGGGCAGGCCCGCCAGCACATCGCCGAACTGGCCGCGCACGCCGTCGAAATCCGCCGCGCAGTGATGCCGCGCGCCGCGCAGCACAAAGCCTTCGGTCAGCAGCCGCAGCAGCTCCACCTCGTCCAGCGCCGCATCACCCTCGTCATCGGTGAACTGCCCGGCATCAAGGTTGAGCCCGTACCACACCGGGATCTGATGGCCCCACCACAGCTGGCGGCTGATGCACCACGGCTCGATATTCTCCAGCCAGTGGTAATAGGTCTTTTCGCCGCTTTCGGGCAGGATCCGCACCCGGCCCTCGCGCACCGCGTCCAGCGCGGGCCCGACGATGCGCGCGGTGTCCACGAACCACTGGTCGGTCAGCATCGGCTCGATGACGACCTTGGACCGGTCGCCAAAGGGCTGCATGATCGGCTTGGCCTCGACCAGCGGCACCTCGGCCTCGGCGCCCTCGGCCCCCGGCTTCAGCGCGTCGCGCCCAAGGCGCGGATCGTCGGCGCGGGTCATCACCGCCAGCCCTTCGGCGGTGATCTCGGCCACCACCGCCTCGCGCGCGGCCATGCGGTCAAGCCCGCGCAGATGGTCGGGCACAAGGTTCAGCGCGTCGGTTTCCAGCTCGCCCAGCACGCGGGTGCCCTGTGCGGCCTCCTGCGCCACGGCGGCGGCCTCGGCATGGGGCACGCCGTCGCTGCGCATCCGCGCCCGGGTGTCCATCAGCCGGTAGCAGGGGATGCCTGCGCGTTTCGCCACGCCATAATCGTTGAAATCATGCGCGCCGGTGATCTTCACCGCGCCCGAGCCGAAGGCCGGATCGGGATGCTCGTCGGTGATGATCGGGATCAGGCGGCGGTGCTCCTTGGGCCCCACCGGGATCTCGCAGAGCTTGCCGACGATGGGCGCATAGCGCGGGTCAGACGGATGCACCGCCACCGCGCCATCGCCCAGCATGGTTTCGGGGCGGGTGGTGGCGATGGAGATGTAATCGCGCTCCTCGGACAGGATGACGCGGCCTTCCTCGTCCTTCTCGACGTAGGTATAGGTCTCGCCGCCCGCCAGCGGGTATTTGAAATGCCACATATGGCCCGGCACTTCGGCATTCTCGACCTCCAGATCGGAGATCGCCGTCTCGAAATGCGGATCCCAGTTCACCAGCCGCTTGCCGCGATAGATCAGCCCCTTGTCATACATGTCGACAAAGACCTTGATCACCGCATCGTGGAAATTGCCCTCTTCGCCCTCGGGCGCGCCCTCGGCGCCTGACATGGTGAAGGCATTGCGCGACCAGTCGCAAGAGGCGCCAAGCCGCTTCAGCTGGTCGATGATGGTGCCGCCCGACTGCGCCTTCCACTCCCAGACCTTGGCCAGAAACGCCTCGCGGCCCATCTCCTGCCGGGTCGGCTCCCCGGCGCGGGCCAGTTCCCGCTCCACCACCATCTGCGTGGCGATGCCGGCATGGTCCTGCCCGGGCTGCCACAGCGTGTCAAAGCCGCGCATCCGGTGCCAGCGCACAAGGATGTCCTGCAGCGTGTTGTTGAAGGCATGGCCCATATGCAGCGAGCCCGTCACGTTGGGCGGCGGGATCATCACGCAGAAGCTTTCGGCGCGCGAGGCATTGGCCCCCGCCGCGAAGGCGCCCTGCGCCTCCCATTCCGCCGCGATCCGCGCCTCGGCCTCGGCCGCGTTGAAGGTCTTTTCCATCGCCATGGCAGCGTTCCCCATGCCTGTCCTGTTGCGGTCCCTGTTCCTCTAGCGAATGCCCCGGCAAAGGAAAAGCGCCGCGGGCGCAAAACCCCGCGACGCGGCTGTGTTCTTCTTGGCGGAAATATCCCGGGGGGCGGGCCGCAGGCCCGGCAGGGGGGCAGCGCCCCCCGCC
>NZ_JAYKSL010000008.1:221802-222427 GCF_035481585.1 Salipiger marinus
CCCCCCGCCCGGGCGGCAAAGCCGCCCGGAGTCCTGAAACGGCTGCGGCAAAGCCGCCCGGAGTCCTGAAACGGTTGCGGCAAAGCCGCCCAAAAACGCAAAACGGCGGCGCCCGGGAGGAGGAGAGGCGCCGCCGTTCAATCACGAAAACCCTCAGGAGGAGGAGAGGGCTTCCGATCCGGCAGGGCCCAGTGGCCCCGGTATAGGGTGCGGCGGTCTCAGGGAGGAGGAGAGAGACCGCCGCGCCTCGAACGCCCCAGGGAGGAGGAGAGGGGCGCCGAAACTCTTGGGGCCCTGTGGCCCCGGTATAGGGTGCGGCGGTCGCAGGGAGGAGGAGAGAGACCGCCGCGCCTCGAACGCCCCAGGGAGGAGGAGAGGGGCGCCGAAACTCTTGGGGCCCTGTGGCCCCGGTATAGGGTGCGGCGGTCGCAGGGAGGAGGAGAGAGACCGCCGCGCCTCGAACGCCCCAGGGAGGAGGAGAGGGGCGCCGAAACTCTTGGGGCCCTGTGGCCCCGGTATGAGGGTGCGGCGGTCTCAGGGAGGAGGAGAGAGACCGCCGCGCATCGAACGCCCCAGGGAGGAGGAGAGGGGCTCCGAAGCTCTTGAGGCCTTGCGGCCCCGGTAT
>NZ_JAYKSL010000008.1:222592-232967 GCF_035481585.1 Salipiger marinus
AAGGGTGCGGCGGTCTCAGGGAGGAGGAGAGAGACCGCCGCGCATCGAACGCCCCAGGGAGGAGGAGAGGGGCTCCGAAACTCTTGGGGCCTTGCGGCCCCGGTATGAGGGTGCGGCGGTCTCAGGGAGGAGGAGAGAGATCGCCGCGCATCGAACGCCCCAGGGAGGAGGAGAGGGGCGCCGAAGCTCTTGAGGCCTTGCGGCCCCGGTATCTGTTTTCGGCGGCAGCCTCAGGGAGGAGGAGAGAGACCGCCGCGCATCAAACGCCCCAGGGAGGAGGAGAGGGGCTCCGAAACTCTTGGGGCCTTGCGGCCCCGGGAGGAGGGTGCGGCGGTCTCAGGGAGGAGGAGAGAGATCGCCGCGCATCGAACGCCCCAGGGAGGAGGAGAGGGGCTCCGAAGCTCTTGAGGCCTTGCGGCCCCGGTATCTGTTTTCGGCGGCAGCCTCAGGGAGGAGGAGAGAGACTGCCGCCGGACCGCTCCGGCTCAGGGAGGAGGAGAGAGCCGGAGGGTATTCGAAATCTTACGCCTCGTAGGCGGCCTGATAGGCGATCCGGCGGATCATGGAGCGGTGCAGCCCCAGATCGCTCAGTTCGCGGTTGCTCAGGGCGCCAAGTTCGCGGATGGTCTGGCGATAGAGCTTGCGCCGTGCCAGAGCGTCGCGGAGGCGGGCGACCAGACCGGCGGTCCGGCCTTCAAGTGCGCCGTGTGCGTGAGTGCTGTGTTCGGTTGCATATGCCATCGTCTTGTCTTTCGTCTGCGGACCGTTGTGGTCCTGCGCTGTCTGTTGAGCCATAGATGGGGCATATGCTGCAGTTGCACAATCCCGTTGCTGGGCAATGCCGCTATGCAGCGGATGCATGGACAAAAACGCATCCTTTCGAGCGAAAGCAAACGGTTAAGCGTAAGGATTGGGCGGAAGACGGACGAGAATTGCGCGCCACGCAGGGCGACCCTACGTCAGCCCTGCAGTAGAGGAAGGGAAGAACCCATGACACAATTGTCAGACGCTATCAGAGAGGTGCTTGCGGGCTTCGATCTGCCCGATGGCGGCACGCTGGTCTCGCGCGACATGATTCGTGCGCTCACCACCGAGGACGGCCATGTGCGTTTCGTGATCGAAGCGCCGAGCCCCGAAATCGCCCGGGTCATGGAGCCGATGCGCGCCGCCGCCGAACGCGCCGTGGCGGCGCTGCCCGGGGTGGCCACGGTCAAGGTGGCGCTCACCGCCCATTCCGCGCCCAAGGCGCCGTCGCTGAAGATCGGCGGCCACGCGCAGCCGCAGGAGGGCCGCATGGCACCGCCGGGGGTCAAGCGCCTGATCGCCATCGGCTCGGGCAAGGGCGGCGTGGGCAAGTCCACGGTGTCGTCGAACCTTGCCGTGGCGCTGGCGCGGGCGGGCAAGCGGGTGGGGCTGCTCGATGCCGACATCCACGGCCCGTCGCAGCCGCGCATGTTCGGCATCTCGCGCCGCCCGGCCAGTCCCGATGGCAAGACGATCATCCCTCTCTCGGCGCATGGCGTCACGCTCATGTCCATCGGCTTCATGCTCCCCGAGGACAAGGCGGTGGTCTGGCGCGGCCCGATGCTGATGGGCGCGCTGCAGCAGATGCTGATGCAGGTGGAATGGGGCGAGCTTGACGTGCTGCTGATCGACCTGCCGCCGGGCACCGGCGACGTGCAGCTGTCGCTGGGTCAGAAATCCGACCTGACCGGCGCCATCGTGGTCTCGACCCCGCAGGACGTGGCGCTGATCGACGCCAAGAAGGCGCTGGATGCCTTCGCCACGCTCAAGGTGCCGGTGCTGGGCCTGATCGAGAACATGAGCACCTTTCACTGCCCGAACTGCGGGCACGAGGCGCATATCTTCGGCCATGGCGGCGTCGCCGCCGAAGCCTCGCGGCTCGGCCTGCCGGTGCTGGCCGATCTGCCCATCGATCTGGACACAAGGCTGGCCGGGGATGCGGGCACGCCGGTGGCGCTTGGCGAGGGTCCGATGGCACAGGCCTATGCCACGCTGGCGCGCCGGATGATCGACACCGGCGTGGTCTGACCACAGTCCCGCGCCCGGCGCTTCCAGCGGCCCCAAATATCCCGGGGGAGCCCCCGCAGGGGGCGGGGGCAGAGCCCCCGTCCTGCCCCGCCGCCACGGGCCCGGCTCAGGCGGGTTTGCGCCACTGCAGCAGCAGATCCAGCACCAGCGCCGCCGGATCGACATTGACGGCGCGGGCATGGCGGGCGCGTTCGCCCGCCTCCTGCGCCAGCTGCGCCCAGGCCCGGCCCGCCGCGGCGCTGGGGGCCAGACGGCGCAGGATCTCCGCCTCACGCGGGGCGGCTTCCACCTGCGGCCCGGCCCCGGTGACCCCGGTGCGCGCCAGCCGCGCCATCAGCCGGTCGGTCAGGGTCAGCAGCTGGTCCAGCCGCGCCTCGTTGCCGCGCCCGGCGGTGGCCTCGCCAAGCGCCATGGCTTTCTGCCGGTCAAGCCGGGGCAGGCTGTCCGCCAGCGCCACCAGATCGGCATAAAGCTTCAGCCCGTCCTGTCCCAGCAGCCGCAGCGCCTCGCCCACCGACCCGGCGGACAGCTCGGCCAGCGCCGCAGCCTCCTGCGGGGCGACTTCTGCCCCAGCCTGTGCCAGCGCCTGCGTCATCTCTGCCGCATCGAGCGGCATCAGCCGCAATTCGCGGCAGCGAGAGCGGATGGTGGGCAGCAGCCGCGACGGCTGGTGGCTGACCATCAGCAGCGTGGTGCGGGCGGGCGGCTCCTCCAGCAGCTTCAGGATGGCATTGGCGGCGTTGGGGTTCATCTCGTCGGCGGCATCCACGATGACCACGCGCCGCCCGCCATCGGTGGCCGACAGGGTAAAGAACCGCTTCAGCGCGCGCACTTCTTCCACGGTGATGACGCCGCGCAGCCGCTTGGTCTTGTCGTCCCAGCCGCGCCGCAGCAGATGCAGGCGCGGCTCTGACAGGGCGCGCAGGCGATGGATCACCGGATGATCCGGCGCCACGTCCAGACTGGCGGGCGGGGGCGGGGCGCCGAACAGCCCGTCCTCTTCGGCCGGATCCGGGGCCGTCAGCAGAAAGGCGGCGATGCGCCATGCCAGCGTGGCCTTGCCCACGCCGCGCGGTCCGCTCAGCAGCCAGCCGTGATGCAGCCGCCCCGAGGCGAAGGCAGCCAGAAAATCCGCCTCGGCGCGGGCCTGACCATAGACCCGCGCGGTGTCGCGCGGATGCGGCGCGCCGTCGACGCGGTCGGCTTCGGGCAGATCCTCGGCGCTCATGCCGGGTGCCGCGCGTCAAGGCTGGCGCGGATCTCGGCGGCCACCACCTCGGGGGTGCGGGCGCCGTCGATGACCACGACGCGCTGCGGAAACTCCCGCGCCAGCGCCAGAAAGCCCGCGCGCAGCCGCTGCTGCAGGCCAAGGCCAAAATCCTCGAACCGTTCCTCGGCGGTGGCGCGGGCCTTGGCGCGGGTCAGCGCCGCCTGCGGATCCATGTCGATGAGAAAGGTCAGATCCGGCTCCAGCCCGATCATCAGCCGGTGCAGCGCATCCACCGTGCCGCGCAGATCCTCGCGGCGCAGGCCCTGATACATGCGGGTGCTGTCGGCGAAGCGGTCGCAGATCACCGTCTGCCCTGCGGCGAGCGCAGGCCGGATCGTGCGTTCCAGATGGTCGCGCCGCGCGGCGGTGAACAGCAGCAGTTCGGTTTCCGCCGACCAGCGGTCCGGCGCCCCCTGCAGCACCAGCGCGCGGATCTCCTCCGCCCCCGCGGAGCCGCCGGGCTCGCGCGTCAGCACCACCTCGCGGCCCCGGGCGCGCAGGCTTTCGGCCAGATGCCGCGCCTGCGTCGACTTGCCGGACCCGTCGATGCCCTCGAAGCTGACAAAAAGCCCAGGGGCGGTCACATCGCCTCCGGCTCGGGCGCAGGCTCCTGCAGGCGGTTCACCAGCACCGAGCTGACGGTCATCATGCGCTTCAGGAACCCGCCCGAGGGCACGTCCTCGGCAGCAAACAGCGGCACGCGATGCTCGGGCAGGCCTTCGGGGCGGATGATCAGCTCGGCCAGCTGCTGGCCCGCCGCGATGGGGGCGCGCAGCGGTCCGGTATAGACCACTTCGGCGCCAAGCTCGGTGCCCGGCGTCACCGGGATCAGCAGATCCACATCCTCGCGCGCCACCAGCCCCACGCTGTCCTCGTCGCCCAGCCAGACCTGCGCGCGGGCGATCTCGTTGCCCTGTTCCACCAGCTTGCGCTCGGCGAACTGCCGGAAGGCCCAGTTGACGATGGCCTCGCTTTCCTCGGCCCGGGCGCGTTCGCTCTCCAGCCCGGAAATGGCAAAGATCACCCGGCGCTCGCCCTGCCGGGCAGAGCCCACCAGACCATAGCCCGCCTCTTCGGTATGGCCGGTCTTCAGCCCGTCGGCGCCGATGTCCAGCGCCAGCAGCGGGTTGCGGTTGTTGACGTTGGAAGGCGCGCGGCCATCAAACTCGAAGCGGCGTTCGGCGAACATCGGATAGAATTCGGGGAAATCCTCGATGATGCGCCGCGCCAGCAGCGACAGATCCCGCACCGACATCACATGCCCGTCGGCGGGCCAGCCAGAGGCGTTTTCGAACTGCGATCCGGTCATGCCAAGCTGCTGCGCGCGGCGGGTCATCAGATCGGCAAACCCCGCCTCGGTGCCGTTGGGCGACAGCGCCTCGGCGATCACGGCACAGGCGTCATTGCCCGACAGCACGATGATGCCGCGCAGCAGATCCTCCACCCGGACCCGGTCGGTGGTGTTGAGAAACATGGTCGAGCCGCCATAGGACATGGCGTGTTCCGACACTGGCAGTTCCTCGTCGAGCTTCAGGCGGCCATCGCGCACCGCCTCGAAGGCCATGTACAGCGTCATCAGCTTGGACATCGACGCGGGCGGCAGGCTTTCATCGGCATTCTTGGCCAGCAGCACCGTGCCGGTGGTGTAATCCAGCACGAACGCGGCGCGGGCGCTGGTGTCGAAGGCCTGCGCGGTTCCTGCCATCAGGGCCAGCGCGGCGGCGCCCATCAGGCAGCGGCGAAGGGATCGGATCATGCGGCAGCTCCTCTGCGTCTGGCCCCGGGTTGCGGCGGGGGCGTCAGTTGGTGACGGCATAGGCGTCGGTAAAGCTCGCCTCCTTGATCTTGGCAAGCACGGCGTCAAGGTCGGACTGGGTCTGTGCGGGGCCGACCAGCACGCGCCAGAAGGTCTTGCCCGAGCTTTCCTGACGGCGCACCTCGGGAACCATGCCGGCCTGCCGCATGGAGTCGGCGGTGTTTTCGGCGTTCTGCTCGACGCTGAAGATGCCGATCTGCACATAGGGCCGCGCCAGCGCGGAGGCGGGACGCGGGGCAGGGGGGGCGGCCACGGGCGGCGGCGCGGAAAGGTCGGCAGCCTCCGGCGCGGTCTCGGCGGCAGCGGCGGCGGGGGCCGGGTCCAGCGGCGCCTCGGTCACGTCGGGGGCTTCGGGCATGGCGCCCTCGCCAAGGCCAGCGGCGGCGGGCAGGGCAGCGGGATCCTCCGCCGTCTCCTCGCGGCGCAGCGCCACCACATTCAGCTCGACCGGCTGGCCCGCCAGCATGCCGATGGCGGCGGCGGCATCCGAGGACACCTGCAGCGCGGGGCCGGGGCTCATGCGTTCGCGGCGGAACAGTGCGCCGATGACAAACTGACCGTTGCTTTCGTTGCGGATGATGACCCGCTCGGGCTCGGTCACGTCGGGATGGGCCACCCAGACCCCGCCCAGCGACGGACGCCCGTCCCAGAGCCCGGCTTCGGTCGCCTGAAAGATCTCGGGGGCTTCGATGTCGCGCTCCACCATGCGCGGCGCCTGCGGTCCCTCGGAGGTGGCAGAGGATCCGCCGCCCTTCAGGAAGCCGGGCATCTGCCCCTCGGAGCAGCCGCCCAGCAGCGCCAGCGCCAGTGCCAGACAGGTGCCTGCGCGCAGGCCTGCGCGTGCGGTTCCGTTGCTTTCGACCATGTGTCACCCCCTGCCTGAACCGCGTCCGGACGGGGCCTCGCGGCCTTGCCCGGATCGCACCGCCGGTCTGCGCCGGTCTTTGGACGTCTGTTGATCCGCGCCGTGCCGATTGCCTCTGCGCACCCTGACCGGGCCCGCTTTTGCGCGCAGAGTAACGGCTGGCCCGCCCCAAGAAAAGACTGCAAACTCCGCATGCGCGGATTTTCCCGTCTGCCCGCAGCGCCACGGCTTTCGCCGGAACGGCCTGCCGGGCGAGCCGCCTGCCTTGCGTCTGCTAGGTGGCCTGCGGCACGCTCCGTCCCCACAGAAGTCCGCCCCGCCCGCAGCCCCGCCTGCCGCCAGATTTTTGCGCCATTTTGTGCGACAGAGATTGCCCCACCCCCGCCCAAGCCCTTGGCCCCGCGGCTGGATGTGCTATAGCGCAACGCCAGCCGAGAGGCGAAGCGGATGGGTGGCCGAGTGGTTTAAGGCTCTAGTCTTGAAAACTAGCGTGCGGGGAACCGTACCGTGGGTTCGAATCCCACCCCATCCGCCATCATCCTTGTTACGAACACGGACAGGCGCCCCATGCGGCGCGGAAATAGTCGTGTTTTCAAAGGGCTTTGCCTCCCCCATGCGAACCCCTGAGACTGGGCGCCAGGCCCGTTCCGGGCTCTGAACGGCGGTTCTTCTCTGTTCGAGCGAACCTGTAACTGGACAGAAACATGGGGATCTCTGAGGCCTGAGGCTGGAAAAGCCGTCGCTACTGATCGTTGTAGCGTGACACGAAATTTTTCAGTGTTTGACAGGGATATTTGCAGCAAAGCATTTTCGCGCTGGGCGGCTTGAACGGAGCCTTCAACGCCCCGTTCAAGTCCTGCCACGACTCAACCGATCCCGTAGGCCGAGGCGAAGAAGGCATCGACGCGGGCGCGCTCTGCTGCGGCGGTGCTGGCCAGCAGGTCGGTATCCCAGATCATCAGATCGGAGATGTGACCGCTCCAGAGCCCACTGCCGGGGGTGTCGCCCAGCACCGTGGCGCTGCTGACGGTCGGATCGCTGCCGATGCCCGCAACCGCCGCGCCGCCATTGACGGCAATCCGCGTGACCGATGTGCCGTCATAGGAGGCGAGGACCGAAAACCAGTCGCCAAACCCGGTGAAGGGGATGTCGGTGTTGTTGGTGCCGCCGCAGCGCAGGCGCAGGGTCTCGGTGCCGATCCGCCCGAGATAGAAGGTCTGCCCGCTGCCCGCCCCCACCAGCATGCGCAGCGCCGATGTCAGATCATCAAGCCGCGCCACCACCGCAATCGTCCAGGCGCCGGTCCAGGGCAGGTTTGCCCCGGACATGCCGTAGGTATCGCCGTTCGCATCGTCGAACAGCGCCGCCGGAAAGGAGCCAAGCGCCGCATCGGCGAGGGTGGCACCGCCGCCGCGCGGGGTCAGGACGCGCCCGCTGCCCGCCCGGTCGGTCCAGCTGTCGATGGTGTCGCCGGTCAGATCGACATGGGCGGCATCGGCCTGGAACCAGTGCTGCAGGGTCCCGGACGCCAGCAGCCCGGCGGCGAGGCTTTCCCCCACCGGCAGCGCGGTGTTGGTGAATAGAGTGTCGAGGCGGATGCCGGACATGGTTGTCTCTCCTAAGATCAGATCACCGCCACGCGTTGACGGCAGATGTAGAAGCGGAGTTCACGGGTGGTGAACTCGGTATAGCCCGCCCAGCAGCGTGTTGATCGAAATCGCTGCCTCATCCAGAGCCTCGGGAATATCGGCCGGGTCACCGCCCACGGTGATCGACAAGGTCGGCGTCATCGGGCCCGCAACGCCCTGGGGCGAAACTGCATGTGCCCTGATCTCCAGAACAGTGCCGTAATCATAGGCGGGTGGACATCGTCACTGCAGAAGTCGTCATCGGGATGCACCTGTTCAAAGACATCGCCGGGGCATTCCGGGATGCCTTCGGCGGCCGCAGCCAGACGATGCAGCACGGGCTTAGGGATGCGCGGAAGGCAGCTTTGAAGGAACTGCGGCTCGAAGCCCTGGCGCTCGGCGCCGACGCGGTGGTGGGCGTCGATCTCGACTATTCGGAGATTTCAGGTGGCGGAAAGTCGATGCTCTTCCTGGTCGCCAGCGGCACTGCGGTGACCCTCAGCGGCAGCTCTGATTTCGGGTCGTAGGCGATCCGGACCAATCTCAAAAACACCTGGAGGAACCCAACATGGACGATTCGATCAAGAAGCAGCTTAAGAGGCACTTTGGGGTTCGGGACGGCGCTTCGACGCAGGGTTCGCTTCCGATCGCCTTTGACCCTCGCCGTGTGACGGGCTCGCAGCAACCGCTGAAAAGCGAACTGCAGCCCGTCACCAAGCCCAAGCCCAAACCTAAGGGCTAGGCCGGCCTCGACACATCTATGCGGGCGATTTCCGACGACGGGATAAGGCTTAGCTCATAGCCCCAAGAACTGCGCTCGGGGTCGAATGGCTCGACCTGATCCCAGTCTTCAGCCCCGGGCTTGAGGACGTCGGTGACATAGAGCGCGACCGATCCGTCCGGCCCGAAGAGGCACGGGCCCATCGGCGCATCGTTGAACTTGGCAAGCTCCTCGCACATCAGTGACCTGCCATCCTTGAGGCAGACGACAAGACGGGTCGGAGCCTTCAGATCCCGGGCCAGCATGCTGCGCCAGACATCGGGCTGCCCGTCGTGATCCGAAACCGAGCAGGCGCGCAAAGCTTTGTATGTCGAGGCCTGACCCCACCTGCGCCAGACGACAGCGATCAGCAGGCTTGCCGCCGCTGATCCGAGGCCGATGGACCATACCGGGACATCCGGCGCCGCTTGCGCCGTGAGCTGCATCGACAGCTTGGCTATAGCAGCGAAGGCAAGGCTGATGAAGGTCACGTCGATCGTCGAATGATGCGCGTCACGTCCGATGAACGCGATCCGGTAGGAGGCGTATCCGGCCGCAAGCAGCAGCAGGACATCGAAGGGGAGATCGAGAAGAACTTTAACCTGGTCCATGGGGACCTCCTGCGGGCTGGTTGGTGCGTCTCATCAAGGTGAGCTTATCGGAATACTTACCCCTCTCCGCCCCCAAACCTGTCCAGCGTCCGAAAATCAGTTGCATGTTCGGCAAGGGAGCGCCAGCAGGCGCGATCCCTTCATGTTACTGATTTTCTGTCATAAACTGGAACATGCAAATGCCAGGGCGAACATGCAAACGCAGTTGCATGTTCCAAAGCGCACCTCCGCGCGCCCAAAGGCCCATCGGGGCTGCTGAAAGCCTTGTTTTACTGAGGTTTCAGGGGCACCGTGGCCTTCGTCCTTGGAGGTCACCAGACGCCCTTCACGGCCGGTCTAAAGGGCGTTTTCAGGTTTACTGAATGACACGCCCGAGGCGGGCTCGACCGGGGGCTTTATGGCCTGAAACGCCTTGTTTTCTTGGCCATCCGGAAACTTCCAGCCTCAGTCGGCCTCTTCCGGGAACACTGTAATAATGTCTGTCAAACAACAATCGTCAGGTGTCGCAAGCCGTCGGAGCCTTGTAAATAAGGGCTTTTACCCCGCAGAAGGCGTCCGTTGAGCCTTGACCTACCCAGAAGTCACATTGCGTCTCGTTTGAGCTGCGGACAGAATTAGGGGGTACGCGGACCGAGATGTTGGTTCCTCTACATCCAACGTAAACCCGCTTTATCTACGTATTTTCCTTATTTTTATGGCTTCGGTGCCTATCGGTTGGCCGAGCAAGGATCCTTGAACGTGGAACTGATGCAAACCTTTTCGAATATGGTTAAAAGTTAAGTATTTTCAATAGCTTGAATGTCGTCAACTTCAGAAGGGAGCTCGCATCTTCGACGATTAAGGGCGTTTTCTCGGAACTTAGCGGCCCGACAGTTCAAAGTTTTTATTTATCAATATGTTAATTTAGACTTACCCAAGTCTCTGTAGATCGAGCCATGCACAAACCGCAGGTGTGTATGGGCGTGTCCAGGGCTACCCACACACACTTTACGCGTCCTCAGTTCACCCGATCCCGTAGGCCGAGGCGAAGAAGGCATCGAGGCGGGCGTGCTCTGCGGGGGCAGCGCTGGCCAGCAGGTCGATATCCCAGATCATCAGGTCGGAGATGTGGCCGCTCCAGAGCCCGCTGCCGGGGGTGGCGCCCAGCACCGTGGCGCTGCTGACGGCCGGATCGCTGCCGGTGCCCGCAACCGCCGCACTGAACCTCTCCGGGTTTGCCGGAGGCTGATTTCGGTTAGTTGCGCAGCCATGGCTTCAGTTTCCAGAACTGCATGTAAATGCTGGATCAAAATTCCCCAGAAGTGCTGGCGCAAAATTCCCCACCTAACGGGTTCGGGGATCAGCCGTGCAGGTGATTGGCACCTCCGCTTTTG